>CAZPMA010000091.1:0-12344 GCA_964587535.1 uncultured Bacteroidales bacterium | reverse complement strand
TTTCACTGATCACTTCATTTTTCATTATCGTACTGTTCGTTAAATACCGAACAAATATATAACTAATTTATGATATTACAACAATTATTAATATTCTCAGAACTTAATTATTCATATAATGCAAACCCACACTTTTTTTCCTTGAATATGCGTGTTTAATAATCAGGTAACCTACATTAATTAAATTACGTAGTTCGCATAACTGCTTCGAGATTGTTGTTTCTTTGTACAATTTTTCGGTTTCGTTATAAATTATCCACAAGCGGTCATAGGCTCGTTTTAATCGAACATCGCTACGTACAATCCCAACATAAACACTCATAATTTGTTGTACTTCTTTCAAACTCTGGGTAATTAAAACCATTTCTTCCGGATGCGAAGTTCCCTCATCATTCCAATCGGGTATAGCGTCGTGAATCTTAACATTTGAAAGGTTTAAGATAGCATCTTTTACAGCCCAATCGGCATATACCACCGCTTCAAGAAGGCTGTTTGAAGCCAGCCGGTTAGCTCCGTGCATTCCGGTTGAAGTGGTTTCGCCTGCGGCGTAAAGATTCTTTATGGAAGTTCGTGCATTTGAATCAACCTTTATTCCTCCGCAAATGTAGTGTGCTGCCGGGGTAACTGGAATAAAATCTTTGGTAATATCAATATTAAGTTCCAGGCATTTGTTATAGATATTCGGAAAATGATTTATCAGTTCTTCCGGATTAAGGTGTGTACAGTCTAACCACACAAAATCATCACCACGGGTTTTTATTTCGTGATCAATGGCACGGGCAACTATATCACGGGGCGAAAGGCATCCTCTTGGATCATACTTTTGCATAAACTCCTTTCCATCGAGCGTTCTTAAAACAGCACCAAAGCCTCTTAATGCTTCGGTAATTAAAAAAACAGGTTTTTCTTCCGGATTATAGAGTGCTGTTGGGTGAAACTGAACAAATTCCATATTATCAACAATGCCTTTTGCTCTGTAAAACATGGCAATACCATCGCCTGTGGCTATTGACGGGTTGGTTGTGTTCAGGTACAAGTTCCCTGCTCCTCCGGTAGCAATAAATGTAAATTTTGCAAGAACCTTAGTAATCTCACCTGAATCAATATTTAAAGCATAAACACCATAACACTCTGTATCGGTATGATGCCTTTTAACAATTTTACCCATATGGTGCTGGGTAATTAAATCTATTGAGAAATGATTTTCAAGAACTGTAATATTTGCATTGTTTTTAACCTGTTTGGTTAATGCCCGCTGAATTTCAAAACCTGTATTGTCTTTATGGTGAAATATCCTGTGTGCAGTATGTCCTCCTTCCATGGCTAAATCAAAATCACCATTCTTCGATTTATCAAACTTTACTCCCCAGTTTAATAAATCGTTTATCACATGGGGTGCGTGATAAACTACTTTTTTTACCACATCTTCATCACAAAGGCCTGCTCCGGCTGTGACTGTATCCTGTATATGTTTTTCAAAATCGGCTTCATTATTCCATACTGCAGCAATGCCACCCTGTGCATAAGCAGTATTATTCTCATGAATTTCGGATTTGGTTATGATAATAACTTTACCATAGGCAGAAGCTTTTAATGCCATCGAAAGGCCTGCTATTCCTGATCCTATAATTAAAAACTCGGTCTGCATGATTTTACAATTTATTTTTTAAGCAATTTGCACACAATCTTATTTCGGGGCGTATTTTTAATCTTTCCAAAGAGATGCTTTGTCTACATTTGGTACAAATGCCAAAGTCAGGTTCATGAACATACTTAAGTATTAGCTTCAGTTTCTCCATACGTTCGTTTGTGTTTCTCAAACTGGCATCGAAAACACTTTTATTGTTAATAGCATCCATCCGGGAAACTCTACCAATGGCATTATCAGGGGAAACAGGAGTAGTAAACTCTTCCAGTTCTTTAATTCGTTTGATTAGTTTCTGTATCTCCGAATGAATTATTTGAATAATCTCTTCTTTATCTTTATCTGTCATGAGAAATCTTTTTTGTAAAAATAGGAATTAATGGCTATACTTAAAATCTCTTTGAACAATTTGGTTTAAATTAAATCATATAATTTTAAAGAAATAATACTTCTTGTGATATATAATAATTGTAGTTTACTTAACAGAATCATCATCTAAATTCATTTCAACACCATTCATTTCTTTATCTTTTTTATTAAAAATATTTCCGGGGGTTAGCAATAAAATCGAAATAAAAATAACCTGCGTAATTACTCCTTCGTTGATAATGGTAATTCTATGAATATCAGGAATACTTAAGAATAATAAAATAGTGATTAACCCACGTGGGGCATAAAATAAAAGTGGCGAAATTTCCTTTTTAATAACCTGGTTAAAAAATAACCAGCGGATAAGCAAAACAAATCCAACAATTACTAATGACAGAAATAAGTTTTGTAAACTAAATAATTCATCTATTTTGGTATAATATCCGAAAAGAATAAAGAAAAATGAACGTACCAGAAAAGTAAGCTCTCCGGCAATACTTTTAAATGATTTAATATCTGTTTCAAACTTTTCAAAATTGATAAATTCCCTTGTAAGTGGCATGTTAAGGAATTTATTATTTGAAAGAACCAAACCAAAAATCAGTATAAGGAGCATGGCGGGCAAATGTACCTGTTTCGCTAACACATAAATGAGCACAATCGATGTCATTATAATGACATAATTCACATGGTGTGTTGTTTTATGCAATAAAAAAGCCAATGCAGCGGTGGTAATTACTGAAATTATCAGGGTAAGAAAACCATCAAAAAGCAGGTTTAATGCATCATTGGAAATGGAAACATGATCAATGATAATAAAGTCAAAAACCAGTATACCTAATATATCCGAAAAAGAACTTTCGTAAACAACAAATTCTTTATCTTCATTTTGTAAGTTAATGGCAGCAGGTATGGCAACAGCACTACTAATTATGCCAAGCGGAATAATATTTAACAGCGATGTTTTAAAGGGAACTTCATAAAAGAAAGTCAGTATATACGTGCCAACTGCTATAAAAAGTATAAACAAAATAGCGGCTGAAAAAATGGATTTAAAAATGATAGTCCTTTTCTCCTTTTTAAGTTTTAAATCCAGGCTGGCTTCCATCACAATTAAAATAAGTCCTAATGTTCCGATTACCGGCAGAACAGGTTCCATATTGGGGATAAAGAAGCCTGTTTTGTTCACAAAAAACCGAACCACAATACCAAGCAGGATCAGCAATAAAACCCCGGGTATTTTGGTGTATTTACTTGTGATATCGAAAAAATACGACAAAATAATAATGATGCATAAAGCAATAATAATATAATTGGTCATTAACGTTAAGGCTTATGATTCGATAAATTTCTTAATGTCGTTGGTTCTTCCGGCTAAAACCAAAATATCCGATTCTCTTAAAGGCCTTTCCCTGTCAACCACTAAATTTACTTTACAGTCGTTAAGATTTAAAACTTCCAATATTTTTTCTTTAGGAAATATTTTCACGGCAATCACTTTTAGATTAAACCGGCTTTCAATGTTAACACTATCCAGGTTATGGCCCACATATTTTTTAGGAACTAAGATTTCTGCAATAGCATTTTCTTCATTAAGTTCCATAACCCGTTTGGCGTTTTTTATTTGTAACATCGACGATACCAATAAAGCAGAATCTTCTTCCGGTTGCACAATCTCTTTTATCCCGATCTGTATTAAAATATCCCTGTGCAAAGGAGTTATGGCACGGCCAATTATTCTGTTTGCTTTCAGGTTTTTTAATATAGACAATATCAATACCGATGATCCAACATCTTCGCCAATAGCAACAATAACAGCATCTACATCTTGCAGTGGAAGTGTTTTTACTGCATTCTGGTTGCTTGCATCCAGTTCCATTACAATGGAAATATTTTCTTTTAGTTCTTCAACTCTTTCTGATTTTTTGTCAATTCCAATCACTTCATGTCCCTGACGGGTTAAATTTGATGCCAGCGTACTTCCAAAATAGCCTAAACCAATTACTATATATTTCATTTTTCCAATATTTTTAATTTATAATTACGTCCTGAACCGGATATCTATAATGTTGTTTTTTATTAGAAACTAAAATTCCACTTAATAAAGTTAAGGGCCCAACTCTTCCGATAAACATAAGAAATATTACAATCCATTTACTATTTTCGGATAATGTGCCGGTGTTTACCAAACTAAGTCCTACGGTTCCGAATGCAGAAAAACTTTCGAATAAAAGATAAATCGGATTTTTGCCGGGATCAGTAATTAGTAAAGCCATAAAGCCAGTAAGAATAACTAAAATTGAAAGCGTAATAATTACCAAAACACGGGTTAAGGTTGCAGAACCTATTTCTCGATTTTTTATTTCTAAATGTTTTTTTCCACGCACAAAACTAAAAGTAGCCCTTAAAGCAACAGCAAATGTGGTAGTTTTTATTCCGCCACCGGTTGAGCCCGGTGAAGCACCTACCCACATTAAAAAAATCATAAAAAATATGGTCGGATAACTCCATCTTGAGATATCAGCTACGTTAAACCCGGCAGTTCGGGCACTTACACTTCCAAAAAAGGTAACAATGATCTGATGGTAGTTACTCATGTTTCTTAAACTGGTATCCTTTTCAAGCAGGTAATAAACTGCCATACCAAGCACTAATAAAATAATAGTTGTGGTTAATACAATTGAAGTGTTAATATCGTTACTTTTAATGTAAATCGTTTTTTTTCCATTTAACTTTCTTGCAATAATCACCAAAAAGCGTTTCGCAGATTTGTATAAATGCAGTAATACAGGGAAACCAATTCCACCTAAAATAATTAGGATTGCTACCATTACATGAATGTTATAATTCATTCTGACAGGTGCACTGTATAAACCTTCCGACAGCGTAGAAAATCCTGCATTACAAAAAGCCGATATTGAATGGAAAACAGCGAAAAAGAATTTGCCTTCAAAATCTCCGGAAATATTTAAATAAATAATCAGGGCTCCAATTAGTTCTGTTAAAAATGTAATTAATAAAATTTTAGATAATATTTTAAACAGATTTCCCAGATTTTCGGCTGATAGCATATCTCGTAAAAGCATTCTTTCCCTGAACGAAGCACTTCCGGTAAACATATAACTAAAAAAACCTGTGAAGGTCATAATTCCTAAACCACCAATTTGTATTAAAGAGATGATGATGATTTTCCCCAAAGGAGTAAATGCTGTGGCAGTATCAACAACGATTAATCCGGTAACACAAACTGCACTGGTTGAAGTGAATAGTGCATCCAGATAAGAAATGGGCTGTGTGTGTGCATTAGGAAGCATGAGTAAGCCGGAGCCAATTATAATAATTAACAGGAAACTTAACACAAACAGCAAAGCCGGCGGAATATTGAATGAGTTAATTACATTTAACAGCTTGTTGAGTTCTGTTAATATCAGGATTGTGGAGATAATTATAATGGGTGCTTTGCCAATAAAAACAGCGTTGTATTGATTTATTGAATTCCCGGTTTTGAAATTGAAAAACAAAACTCCCAGCCCGAAAAGAAAAACAATCCCATCAAAAATCCAGATATGAATTTTTCTCTTTTTAAAATGAATTACTTCAAGAATTGTTTTGGAAATAAAAAGTGCTAAGAAAGTAATTTTATAGGTTTCTGTGATATCAAAATGGTACAATCCCGGTTCGAAAAAACCAATATGAAAAAAGAATAATGCAATAAAAAATATGGTTGAAACCGAAAATACAAAATTACTTAAGCCTTTTAATCCTGAAATGATCACTTTCAGGTAATCGGTTAAAACAAATAAGCGTTTAAAGATTTTTTCTCTAAGCTTGTATGCGTTTTTTCGTTCCATTATCAGTTACGCTTTCCAGTATGCTGGTGTAAAAAGAATTAAAATAGTGTACAACTCAAGACGGCCTAAAAGCATTAAAAAAGTGAGAATGACTTTCCCGGATTCAGGTAAATGAAAAAAGTTGCTTGCAGGGCCAACTGTTCCAATTCCCGGACCAATTCCGCCCATAGTGGTAATAGCAGCTCCTGCCGCAGTTTTACCGTCGACTCCGGTAACTACCAACAGAAATGTCCCCATGGCGAATATCAACAAATACCATGTAATAAAAGTTAAAATAGAATGCCTGTTTGTTTCATTAACAACAAAGCCATTTAACCTGATTGATGTTATCATATTTGGATGTAAAAGCTGCCTGAAAGTCATCCTTATTTTTTTAAAAAGCACAAGATGTCTTGCCATTTTTATTCCACCGGCAGTTGATCCGGTACTTCCCCCTAAAAACATTAATGCAAAAATGAAAATCCACAAAAAAGTCGGCCATAGTAGATAATCGGCAGTGGCATAACCTGTGCAGGTTATAATGGATATTACCTGAAAAAAAGCATCACGAAACGATTGCTCAAAACTTATATTGGTTTTAATAAACAAAAATATAGTTACTAAAAATCCTGAAAACAGTACCCAAAAAAGATAAAACCAAAATTCATCATTCTCATATATTTTCCTGAATTTGCCCTTGATGGCGAAATAATGGATGATAAAATTTGTTCCTGATAAAAACATAAAAATCATAACCACATATTGTATGTAGGGTGAATATCCGGCAATACTCGTATTTTTAGGAGAGAAACCGCCAGTTGCAATGGTCCCGAATGCATGACATAAGCTTTCGTAAAGATTCATCCCGCCCAAACACATCAAAATAACCTGCACAAAAGTTAACGAAAGGTAAATTAGCAATAATCTGCTTCCTACTGCTTTCATTCGGGGATGTATCTTTTCACGAAACGATGATTCTGATGTAAATAAATGATAACTGCCAATTTTTAAGGATGGCATAATAACAATAACCAAAACAATAATTCCTAAACCTCCAATCCAGTGAGTTAAGCTTCTCCAAAACAAAACAGACTTTGGCAATGCTTCAATATCTGTTAAAATGGATGATCCGGTGGTTGTAAATCCGGAAACGGATTCAAAAAATGCATCTGTAAAATTGGGTATGGATTTAGTTAAAAGATAAGGTAAAGAACCAACCAATGAAATAAGAAACCACGAAAGGGTAACTGTTAAATAGGCTTCTTTCAGTTTTAGTTCTTTCATGTCCCGGCTGGTTGAAACATAAAGAATTATCCCTGTTAATAATGAAATTACAGATGAAAGAATAAAAGGATAAAAATCTTCCTGAAAATAGATAGCAACAGGAATACAACTTAATAAGAATAGGCCGGAAAGCAATAATACCCGACTTAACACACTAAATACAATGTTTAAATTAATTACCTTCATTGAATTATTTTTTCTTGAATTCGTCAACTACTTTATCAAATATTTCAGATAAAGCCTTAATTTCATTATCTTCTTTTATCTCTATTTTTATGAAAATTATACATGAGAATCTTTTTTTAATTCATCAAATTCAAGTGTCACTTTCTCAAATAAGTTCTCGAGAACTTCTAATTCGTGATTTCCTTCCACCTCTAATTCTTTATTAAACTTTTCTCTGTAAAATGCTTTTAAACGCATGGCAAGGTTTTCAATAGGATTTATTAAAACAAAAGGTAAAAGTGTTATCAGGATAGTCATTAAGAATAAAACCACTATACCAATCTTTTTTTGAACTGACATGACTTTATTTGCCTTGTTCTGAATCTCAATATTTTTTTGTTCTAGTGTTGAAATGTTCATGTTGTATAAATCCAGGATATTTCCCCTGAGATTACTATAAGCCGATTTATAAAGTTCTGTATTTTGTTCCCTGGTTTACTTTATAAAAAACTCATAATCATGTTCCAGTGATTCAGTTAATTTTTGCTCTCCGTTTTCAGTTATATTTTGTTTTTGTAATTTCAGTTTCTCTTGAAAATCTTCATTTAAATCTTTTAACTTTTCTGAAATCACATAAAATTCACCTGGGTCTGTAATAAGATAACTGCCTTCAAGCACAACAGTATTCATATCATCCACTATTTTAAGCATGTCAAATGTGTATTTAGCAGATGCATAATTATCTTCCAGTAAAGATTTGGATTTAAGTGAAATGGACTGGTTGCTTATTAAATTAAATACGAATAACAGGAACGATAACATAAATATTGTTCCTAATCCAACCCAAAGTTTTATTTTAATTCGTTTCATTTTGTTTAGTTATTAATGGTTTTGTATATCGGCAAACTGAAATAGAAGCTGCTTCCTTCGCCCGGAGAGCTTTCTGCCCAGATTTTCCCCTTTTGTTTGGTAATAAATTCTTTGGAAATGGCTAATCCCAATCCGGTTCCCTTTTGGGAAGAACCCGGCACTCTGAAAAACTTTTCAAATATTCGTTTTAAGTATTGTTCTTCAATCCCTATTCCATAATCTTTAACCTGAAATAACACTGAATCGCCTTTATTCTCTGTACTAATATCTATTGTTGAGTCATAACCCGAATACTGGATGGCATTATTTATCAAATTTAGTAATACCCAGGTTGTTTTTTCTGCATCAGCATAAATCAACGGAAGATTATCGTCCGACTTAAAATGTAAATGAATATGCTTTGGTTTAGCATGATTTAATGATGTGTCTTTTACATAATTAATGATTTGGATAGGATTAGCAACCTGTAAATTTAACTGTATGTTTCCTGTTTCTACTTGCGCCAGATCCAACAACTCAGAAGTAATTTTCAGCATTTTACTGGTTTCTTGTTTTAATGCATCAATTATTTCTTTCTGTTCATTATTTAGCTTACCTACCCTGTTATCGTTTAATAATTTTAGATTTAATCTTAAAGAAGATATTGGTGTTTTTAATTCATGCGAGATGGTAGCTATAAAATTGGTTTTGGCTTCATCTTGTTCTAAAAATCGTGTTATGTTTTTTAATACAATTACTTTCCCCACATTCACCGTTTTTGTTTCTCCGGTATTCGTTAAATTAACATCTAACACTTCTTTAGTGTAGTATGAAGGTTTATTTTGCACAACCAGTTTTAAAGGGCTGAATTCTTTTTTCCCTTCATCTAGCATAATATCTTTAAAAATATGTTGAAATACATCATTTTTAGCTGCAACATCCGTGGCATATTGCCCAACAATATTATCAGCATTTACGCCCAAAATTTCACAAGCCAGTGTATTCGAAAAGATAATCTCTTTTTTATCGTTTAAACCAATAATTGCATCCTTCATATTATTGATGATGGTGTCAATTCTGCGTTTTTCAAATAAAAGTTCTGATAAATTACTGTGTTCATACTCATCCAGTTTTGCTGCCATGGTATTAAACGCATCGGCCAGGTCTCCAAATTCATCATTTGATTCTATCTGTATGCGTTGCTCATAATTTTTATTGGCTATTTCTTTAATCCCTTGAGTAAGTAATCCTATAGGTTTGGATATGTTTTTGGGATACCTGAAAAACACCAATGCAGAAATAATGAAACAGATTGTGCCAATAAAAGAAATGATTACAAATGCCCTATGTGCTGTGCTTTTTAGCAAGCCATTTTTATAGCTTATGGCATCCATATTCATATCCCACAAGTCAATAATCAAATTTTTTGTAGAGTTGTAAGCTGGTATTAATTCATTAAAATAAACTTCTTTCTCCTGATTACTTTTTTGAATTGATTTAAAATGATCAAAATATTGCCGTGATGTTTTTGAAATGTTTTTTATAACTTCATCTTCGCCTGACTCAGTAACATTACTCTCAACAGCATGTAGATTCTTTTGAAAAAGTTCAATATTTAATCTGTAAATACTATCATTATGCAAATCAGGTTTCCCCAACACATATTTGCTTTGCTGGTCTTTGATTTCGTCAATAGCCTGAATTAAAAACTTAGTCGATTCAACCGATTGATAATTTTCTTTAAGCATTGCTGCCGAACGGTTTGATAAATCATAGATAAAATAGCCGCCTATTATCCATATTAGAACAATCATAAAGAATAGGAACCCAAATCCTATAAACAACCTGTTTTTAATACTTAATCTCATTTCAAAATTTCTTTAAATAGTAATATAATTAAAAGACTACCTTCTGTTTTTGTTATTGTGCATTTCCTGAATAAAATCCAGTAGCTGTCCACCTAATTTGTAAATAACAAAACAAAGTACTGCAATTACCATTAAAATGATTATTTCTCTCCAGCTCATTACTTTCATTTTTTAAAGCGTAGACTAAATATGTGCCAATATTTAATCATTCAAGTAAAGCACTGTGAATCTAATTGAATAAAAAGCAATTACAATTTTCTTTTTTCAGGAAGGTTTTAATATTGTAAAAGAAGAGTCTTTCATTTTGTAATGGTTATTTCTATTTTGAAATACAAAATTATTTTAAACCATATTGTTCAATTTTACGATAGAGTGTAGGCACTCCAATTCCGAGCTTTTCAGCAGCCTTCGTTTTGTTCCCTTTAGTGTAAGTGAGCATTTTTGAAATATGCATCTTTTCAATTTCTGCCAATGTATCTAAACCGTAATCTGTAATACTGTTTTTGTTTGGATACAATATCTCAAAAGGCAATAGTTCTTTCGTTAATTGTGCATCATCTGCTAATATTACTGCCCTTTCAATAATGTTCTTTAGTTCTCTAATATTACCTGGCCAGTTGTATTGATGAAGAGTGTGTATGAAGTCTTCAGAAAAGGAATCAATCTTTTTTTTGATCCTTGCAGAATACATTTTAACAAAACTTTCAGTTAAAGGATAAATATCTTCCTTTCGTTCTCGTAATGCAGGGATGACTATTTTAAATGCCGAAAGCCTGTAATACAGATCAGAACGGAAATTAGTGTCTTCATTTTCATTAAGTAAAAGTCGGTTGGTTGCTGCAATAATCCTAACATTGACTTTAGTTAACTTTGTATCCCCAATTTTAGTAAACGATTGTTCTTCTAAAACTCTTAACAATTTCGCTTGAAGGTCAGGGTGCATTTCTCCAATTTCATCAAGGAATAGTGTGCCATCATTTGCTTCTTCGAATAAGCCTTTTTTATCCGCATTAGCACTTGTAAACGAACCTTTCTTATGCCCAAAAATTTCCGATTCGAGCAGTTCTTTTGGAAATGCGCTGCAATTAACGGCAACAAAAGGTTTGTTTTTTCTAGGGCTGGCATTATGTATGGATTGTGCAAAAAGCTCTTTCCCGGTTCCGGTTTCTCCTATAAGCAATACTGTAGAATCTGTTGGAGCAACTTTCTCTGCTATTTTAATGGTTTCTTTCATTGCAGCAGATTTATAGACAATCTTACCGAAGCTGTATCTTGTTTCCAACTTATTCTCTAATTCTAGGATTCGTCTACGTAATTTTGCTTTTTCAATTGCTTTTTCTGCAGTAACCAAAATCTGATCATCGCCATCACCTTTAGTGATGTAATCAAAGGCTCCCTGTTTCATGGCATACACACCATCTTGAATGGTTCCATAAGCAGTTAAGAGAATAACTTCACATAAATGATTTTTAGATTTAATTGTTTCAAGCACCTGTATTCCGTTTATATCAGGAAGTTTTACATCACAGATTACCAATAGGATTTCTTTTTCTTTCTCAAGAATTTTTAATCCCTTAGTAGCATTTTCTGCTTGAAAAACTTCGTAATCTTCAAGTTCTATAATTCTCGACAAAGCTTTTCTCAGTTGATCTTCATCATCTATTACAAGTACTTTTCCTTTTGACATAAAATCTAAATTATAGACAAAGATATTAAATCTAAATAAATAACTTAAGAATAAAAAAGTAATAAAATATGGTAAGTTTTATTACGTTTTTAATGATTTATATAATACAATTTTAATTAGAATATCTTAGTAATAGTTTTTAAGTGCAGTGGAACTAAGTATAACAACTATGAATGCTTAGAAAAAGCGTTTATATTTTTATTGTGATTTTACTGTTATAAATTAAAGCGTCTTATATCCTAAAGATGCCATAGTTTCTTTATCCAAATCAATTGAAATATTATCACCTCCTATCGTTACATTTTTATCTGCTAGGTTAACAATTGCTTTATTAACAAACGAGTATTAAAAGCTTGATTAATGCTAAATTGTGTTCGTTATTTGTCGACATAGATTCTTATAATTATATAAGCTACAAAAATCTATTTTTTTATTCTTCCCCACAACTTTTTAAAGTGATCCGATTATCGGGATAAACTTCTCGCCCAGTTGGTAATATTATAAATACAAAAAGAGCCACAATTTCTTGCGACTCCTTTTTCCATTTTAGTGGGCCCACCTGGGCTCCCCGATGTCTCCCGAAAGTATTCGGGATTATCGGGATAAACTTCTCGCCCAGTTGGTAATATTATAAATACAAAAAGAGC
>CAZPMA010000090.1:0-12798 GCA_964587535.1 uncultured Bacteroidales bacterium | reverse complement strand
CGTTTAAGGTAAAATCTCTTCTCACAAGTGCATTTTGTAAAATTGTATAATAAGCTGTTAAATCAACTTTCAATAAATCATCAAAAATTTTGGCAATTCCAAAATCAAAATTGTATGCATATTCAGCTTTTAAATCAGGATTAGGAACAACTACAGATCCCGGTTCTGAGTCGAATACCTTACCTATATCATCAATATTTGGCGAGCGAAACGCTGTTCCGAAGTTGAAATTAATCACCCAGGTATCGTTAGGTCTGTAAACAGCACCTATACTTCCGGTTAAGGCCCCCTTATTAATATTTGCTTGTGTAAACGGGAATGGGTAAAATGTTGTATCAAAATCGGCATCTAAAATATATTGATTATATCGCAAACCGGCTTGAAGTGTTAGCTTATCGGTTGTCTTATATTCACTATTTAAATATGTGGCAATAGAACTCCACGATGATTGAGGGTAACGTGATGGGCCATCTAATTTTATTCCTGTAGAAATATCTTCATCAATACCAGTTGAAGTAACATCATCTAAAATATATTCAACCCCATAAAACAGTGTATTTTTATTACCAAGTGATTTTAGAAAATCAAGATTGATAGAGTAAGCTCTTACTTCTTCAGACCGAAAGCTTCGGTTTACATCATTTAATGTACGGTCAATACGACTTTCTTCAAAGTATTGGATAGCTAATCGTAAAGTAAGTTCATCATAAATTATATTTTGTGCTGTATGGCTAACATTTAAATTATTCATCATCCATTTTTGTGGGCCATAATCCCATTCTGCATATCGGGCAGTTTCATTTTTAACTCTGTTATGCCTATCGTATCGTCCATAAGAAGATGTTTCTGAGTAATGAAATCCATATTGAAAGTCAAGGTTCTCGGTTGCTTTAAAACGGATTTTCTGCATAAGATTTATTTGAGAATAGGCTGTTGGAACCTGCAAAAGCTCATCATTTTGATTGATAATACGATCCACATCATCAATTCGTTGAACAAAATATGATTTTATATAGTCATCAGGACCATTACTTCCCTGTCGCAAATGATCAAAATCAAATGAGCTGATACTTGTTACAAATGCCCACTTTTTCCAACCTACATTTACATCAAAATGCTCTGTTTTTTCATTGTTTGCTGATGAGAATCTTGCCGTAGCACTACCATTTATAATTGGTTTTTCTGAACCAGAGAATTCAGGTATAAGCGTTTGAAAACTCATAACACCCCCAATTGCATCACTTCCATAAATAACAGACCCCGGACCGAATAACACTTCAGTTGATTCCATTGAAAAAGGATCCAGTGAAATTACATTTTGAATATTGCCACCTCGGAAAATGGCTGTATTCATTCTCACACCATCAACTGTATACAACAATCGATTAGTGGCAAAACCACGAATCATTGGACTACCACCGCCCTGCTGACTTTTTTGAACATACACTTTGCCAGAAATACTTAATAAATCTGCTGTAGTTTGTGGATTTTTGATTGTTGATTCAAGCGGTGATATGCTGATTACTTTTGATGGAACATTTCTTGATCTTTGTTTCCATCGCGTTGCTGAAACAATAACTTCGTCGAGATTAATGTTTGATGCATCCAAAAATATTTCAAAATGCTCTGATTCAATTTGAGCATAAGTGATTATTTTTGTTTTGTATCCTAAGGATCTGATTTCAATTGTGTTAGATTCTTTAAATTCTGTAATGTCAGCTTGTCCATTGATGTTAGTTACCGCGTATAACTTTGGATTTTCTGTTATAAGCGTAGCAAATTCAATGGCTTGATTTGTTTCAGCTTCTTTAATAGTAATTATTTGAGCTATAGTTACATGAGATAGCCCAAGTAAAAGAAAAAATATAAATACCCTTTTCATTCAATTAAAAAGTTTAAATAAGAATAACATACAAAATGCTCATAAAGCATCTAAATAATATTTAAGTTATGCAGTCTTATTTGGCGGGGGAGTTAAAGGAGTATAACAAACAGATGAATAAAAAAACTGATATACTAAATGATGGATTCTTTTATTGCTTAAAAGTATTTTATTTTTTACAAATGCATTACAATAAAGATTTTTACCAAGATTTTTCTGTGATTTAGTATCCTTATGATCATCTTTAATATTATTTGGCAACACAATTTTTGCCATTGTTCTTAGTTGATTATTTATTTCTGTTTCTTCTTTATCGTGCCAACACCAATAAATTATTGAATCTTCTGTATATTCAACTTCAACAATATCATACATTTGATTTTTATACTCAAACTCCCTGGAGTGTTCCCATCTGAGTTTTGATTTTGAATCTGCGTAAGAAAATTTTAATAAAATCAGATTTTCTTTTTCAATTCCATTATCAATAATCTCTGCAACGGTTTTTTTTATATTCAACTTCTGAATTTGAAACATAAAAAATGTACCTGTAAAACTACCTAGTGCAATACAACATAATATGATAATGATATTCTTTTTCAAATTATTTTGTTTTTATCTTAGATGATAAAATAGCTGTTAAGTTTAAACCAGTTTATTTTTGACTAAGTATTCGGCAATTTGAATTGCATTCGTAGCTGCGCCTTTCCGAAGATTGTCAGCAACAACCCACATATCTAGACTATTATCCTGCGATAAATCGCGACGGATTCTACCAACAAAAACTTCATCTTTACCTTCAGCAAATTTAGGCATTGGGTAAACATTGTTTTCCGGATCATCCTGAACAACGATTCCTTCCGATTTAGCAAGTAGTTTTTTTATTTCAGCCAAATCAAAATCATTTTCAAATTCTATATTAATTGCTTCTGAATGACCACCATAAACAGGTATTCGAACAACAGTTGCTGTAACCTGAATGGATTGATCTCCTAAAATCTTTCTGGTTTCATTTACAAGCTTAGTTTCCTCAGTAGTGTAACCGTTATTTTCAAAGTTACCACCATGTGGTAAACAATTTAAATCAATAGGATGTGGATATGCCATTTCACCATTGATTCCTTTACGCTCATTTTCCAATTGCTGAACCGCTTTAACACCTGTTCCTGTAACAGATTGGTAGGTTGAGATCACTAATCTTTTAATTTTATATTTTCGGTGTAAAGGAGCTAAAGCTAAAACCATTTGTATAGTCGAGCAATTTGGATTAGCAATTATCTTATCTTCTTTTGTAAGTAATTGAGCATTAATTTCAGGAACAATTAGCTTCTTATCATCATCCATTCGCCATGCAGAAGAGTTGTCAATAATGGTTATGCCTACTTTTGCAAATTCAGGTGCCCATTTTAGTGAAGTTGATCCTCCGGCTGAAAAGATGGCAATATCAGGTTTTAATGAAATAGCTTGCATCATTCCAATCACTTCTAACTCCACATTTTTAAATGGGATTTTCTTACCTATCGATTTTTCAGATGCTACTGCTAATATCTCAGTATAAGGAAAATTCCTTTCTGCAAGTAACTTTAACATCACTGTGCCTACTAATCCGGTTGCTCCAACAACAGCTATTTTCATTTTTCTTTCTTTAAAAACTTTGATAATTATATTAAAATACCGAAATTCAATTTTTCTTTTTCAAAAATATACATTTATAATGATAAAACGCCTATTAAGCTTGTGTTTGTTTGCCCCAGCTACATTATTTGCGCAAATTTCTGATGATTTTGAAGATGGTAATATCTCCAATTGGTTTCAAAGTTCAGAAGTACATTGGGAAGTATCAAATGATAATCCTATTAATGGAAATTACTCATTGCACCATATATTCAATAATGCTGATGCTGGTAAAGATCAGATATCGATGCAATTTCCTATAATTGATTTAAGTGCTGAAAATACTACATGGAGATTTAAAATCAAATATGATTATAATCCATCTGACGGAAATAACTGGAGTGTATTTTTGGTGAGTGATGCTGATGCTACCGAAATGATTCCTGGAGGAAATATTAATGCTTACGCTATTGGAGTAAATTTTACAGGATCCGATGATATTCTTAAGTTGTTAAAAATAACGGCGGGCAATGCAACTGAAATAATTACAACATCATTAAACTGGGATGATATAATTGATCCTTCAAGTATAGTTGCATTGGAAATTAAAAGATCAACTGCTGGAGACTGGGAAGTTCTGTATAATTCATCGGGCGATTTTAATAATTTAGAAAGCATTGGAACTGGAAATGATTTAGCGTTTACAGTGGCTGAATATTTTGGGATTTATTACGATTATACATCAAGTGCAGATCAGCTTTTGTGGATAGATGATGTATATATTGGTCCGGAAATTATTGACAATGAAAAACCAAGAATTAATAATATTGCGATAATTAATTCACAAGCAATAGATATAGAATATTCTGAAATTGTTGATTCAAGCTCGGCTGTAAATGCTACGAATTATGTTATTGATGATGGGCTTGGAAATCCTGATACAGTAACTTTTGGTGAAACAAGAAATGTGGTGGATGTCTATTTTAATCAGCATTTAACAAGCGGAACTTACTATAATATAGACATTAAAAACATTAAGGATAAAAATGAAAATGTAATTAAAGATACTACAGTAACTTTTTTATATTACATTCCTAATGCTTATGACATTGTCATTAATGAACTCTTGGCAGATCCAACTCCATCGATTGAATTACCTGAATATGAATACATCGAAATTTATAATAAAACAGAATTTCAAATTAATTTAAAGAATTGGAAGTTGGAAGTTGGAAGTTCAACAGATGTTTTTCCTGAATATAATATTGAAGCAGGTGAGTATTTGATTTTATGCGATCAGGAAGCAGAAAGTAGTTTTTCTACGTTTGGGAATGTATTAGCTTTTTCAAGTTTTCCAACATTATTAAACACTGGACAAACTATAGTATTAAGAGATAATCATGATCATATCATTTCATTTGTTTCATATTCCGATGATTGGTATCAGAACGATTATAAGGCCGAAGGTGGATGGTCTCTTGAACAGATTGATCCTTTAAATCCTTGTGATGGAGAAAATAACTGGATAGCTTCGGAAAGTGAGCTGGGAGGAACTCCCGGACAAATTAATTCTGTGAATCATTCTAATTTGGATATTACAAACCCCGAATTGCTCAGAGTAACTATAATTGACAATCATTCAGTACAATTATTTTTTTCAGAATCGCTTGATAGTATTTCTGCCATTGCATTAACAAACTATGTTGTTGATAATGGAGTTGGCAGTCCAACTGGCATTGAATTGTTGGGACCTGATTATAAATCTTTAATACTACATTTTACAAATGAAATTAGTAAAGGATTAGTTTATACTATTGAGATTACAGGAAATATTACTGATTGTGTGGGTAATGTGATTCCGGTATATAGTAGTGCAAGATTTGCAATCCCAGAAGAACCAGATTTTAATGACCTTGTTATTAATGAAGTTCTATTTAATCCTTTACTTGGTGGTGTAGATTTTGTTGAAATATGCAATAGATCTAACAAGATAATTGATCTAAAAGATTTATATATAGCAAATTACGATTGGAATGATGGCAGTATTAAAAATGTTGAACAGGTTTCAACTGAAGGCTTTTTGATTTTTCCAAACGAATATTTGGTAATAACTGAAGATCCTGAAATAGTGCAGCAACATTATTACACCAGTAATCCAAAGGGGTTTGTTCGAGTAGCTGATTTGCCATCCTATAATGACGATAAAGGAAGAGTAATTTTAATGGATAAAGTTCAAAATACGATCGAGAATTTTGAATACGATGCAGACATGCACTTTGCTTTGCTGGCAACTAACGAAGGAGTCTCATTAGAACGAATAAATTTCGACAGACCAACAAACGAAAATTCAAACTGGCATTCAGCTTCTGATTTGGTTGGTTTTGCGACTCCTGCATATCAGAACTCACAATATTTAGAAATCAAGGACACTAAAGATGAAGTTCGAATTGAACCAGAGATTTTTTCACCTGATAACGATGGTTTTGAAGATGTGGCAAATATAATATTCGAGTTTATTAAGCCTGGATATGTTACAAATATCAAAATCTTTGATTCACGAGGCAGATTAGTTCGTTATTTAGCAAATAATAAGTTATTGGGAGTTGATGGTATAATTTCCTGGGACGGACTGGATGATAACAACCAAAAAGCATCAGTCGGAATATATGTGGTTTTTATAGAACTTTTTGATTTGGATGGCAATGTAAAACAATATAAAAAATCAGTGGTTGTAGCTACAAAATGGTAATTATTTAAATCTTTTCCTTAAAATCAGAACGAATGGAATTGCTAAAAATGCTAATCCTGATGAAACTTTATAAGTGTCAATTAAGCCAATAATGTCACTTAATATCCCTACTACCAGATTTGTAATTGAAGTTGAAACAAATGAAATAAACATAAAAACACCACTTAAAAAAGCCTGGTGTTCAGAATCAATATCCATTACTAAGGCTAATAAAACAGGCGTGGATGAAATAATAAAAAAACCTAATAATAATAAAACCGGGAACATTGTATTTCCGCTCGATGAAATAAAAAATAACATCAGAACCGGAGAAACCAGAATAATAATGGTTAACATCCTTAAGCGCCCTATTTTATCAGAATAAGTGCCTGCAATATAGGCTCCTATGGCACCTGCAAATTCGAAAATTGATAATGAAATCCCACCTAACCAAAGTGAACCCCCTTTTTCTTCCAGATAAGTTGGTAAAAAGCTCGAGATTGATGTTTTCATAAATCCACGAAAAAACATAATTCCTGCAATAAGCAAGAAAAATGGCAGATGCTCTTTAAAAGTTTCTTTAATGCCAGAAAAGTTTTTGTTTTTAGGAATTTCTCTTGAAACATCAATGTTTCGAAGTCGGAAGTAAAGAATTAAAGATGCAAGTAAGCCAAAAGGAATTAATTTAAAAGTTCCTTCTAAACCCCAAATGTCTACAGCAGCTACAATAATTAGTGGGCCAACAGTACGCGCTGCTTCTCCACCTAGCATGTAAAAACTCATTCCTTTCCCGGTTCTGTTTCCGGAGAACTTTTTAATTAATACTGGTGATGGAACATGAAACATTGCACTACTTAAACCCATTACAAAAAGCAAAATAACAATAATGATGTAAAAGGGTGTTACTCCTAGTAAACTCATACAAACAGTTGTAATTGCCGGAGCAAGAATAACTAAAAAACGAATTTTAAGGTTATCTGCTATTATACCAATAAAAGGATTTAATAAAGAAGGTATTTGTTGCGTAACAAAGAGCAAACTAATCAGGGTATTGTTTATTCCGAGCTTTTCTTTAAGTAATGGAACAATGGGAGCTAAAAAAGCAGAATATGTATCGTGTACAAAATGTGCTATGGAAATTAAAAGAACATTGTTTAGTTGAAATTTTTCCTGCTTTTTCATGTGTATATGATATCTATTTCTTCATAAAGTTTAATCATATAAGACTATAAAGACAAAACCGGGAAAACCCCGGTTTTGTCTTTATAGTTGAGAAATTAATTCTTCCATTATGAGGGTCATTTTTGTTTCAGCTTTTGCTGCAACTTTTTGCACTTCCTCATGGGTTACTTCAACAATTTTTCCCGGAACCCCTAAATCAGTAATAATTGAAATGGCAAAACAAGGAATTTTCATTTGTCGTGCCACAATTACCTCAGGAACCGTTGACATTCCAACAGTATCACCACCAATAATCCTGAAGTATTGATATTCTTTAGGTGTTTCAAAAGTTGGCCCTGTGGTAGCTACATAACAACCTTCCTGAACTTTGAGATTGTGTTCTTTTACAATTTTTTTAGCCTTTGCAATCAATACTTTATCATACGCATCGCTCATATCAGGGAATCGCGCTCCAAATTCAGGAATATGTTTCCCAATTAAGGGATTTGGTATTAAATTAATATGATCATTTATTATCATTAAATCACCAATTTCAAAATCAGGATGTACACCACCACTTGCATTTGAAACAAATAAATATTTAATGCCCAGATATTTCATTACACGAACCGGATAGGTAACCATTTCCATAGGATAACCTTCGTAAAAGTGGAATCGACCTTGCATGGCAACTATTTTTTTGCCACCAAGTTCACCGAAAATTAATCTTCCATGATGTCCATCAACTGTTGAAACAGGAAACTCTGGTATATCTTCATAATTTAGAGTATGTTCAATCTTAATATCTTCTACTAATCCTCCTAAACCAGTACCCAAAATAATACCTACTTCAGGAGTAAATTTTGTTTTATCCTGGATAAAGGAAACTGTGGTTTTTATTCTTTCTAACATAATCTAGTATTTGTTGATTAAAATTATCCGTTCGGTTATTTAAGAATTGAACCTGAATCGGAATATAAAAAAACGAATCTTTCAGATCGTTAGCAATATTACTAAATTTTTGCAAACGCATTGCATCTTTTTCGGTTGTAATAATGATTTTTTTATCAGCATCAATATTGCCAAATTTTTGTTTAATCTTTTTAAAATCAGATTCTTTGAAGTCGTAGTGATCGGAATATTCTAATTCTTCAATTTTTTTGGAAATATTTTCTGTGATATGGTCTTTTAATGGTTTTGGATTAGCAATTCCTGTAAGTAATAAAATACTATAATCGATGAAATTACTATTCTCGTTATTGTTTTTGATACTTCCAAAAACAGGTAAAATTTCTCCATAATCAAAGGTAGTAAAAAATACATGTTGAAATGGGAACGATTCCAGTTTATTAAATATGATTCTACGATCAATTGGTTTTAAGTCTTTTGGAGATTTAGTAATTAAAATAATATTTGCTCTTCTTTTTTCAGAAGCCTGTTCGCGAAGGTTTCCAAAAGGTAATATAAAATCCTTGTCGATGGGTCTGGAGTAATCAATTAATAAAATATTTAAACCACTGCTTACTTTTCGGTGTTGGTAAGCATCATCCAGCAAAATTACATCCAAATCTGAAACTAGTTCTTTTAATTTTTTAATTCCGTTTGTTCTATCTGCATCAACAGCAACATTAATATCAGGAAACTTTTGCTTTATCTGACAGGGTTCATCTCCAATATCACTTGCACTAGATTCTTTAGTTGACAAAATAAAACCTTTCGTTTTTCTTTTATATCCTCTACTTAAAGTGGCGACATTAAATTCAGATTTTAATAATTCCACAAGATATTCTATATGGGGAGTTTTTCCGGTTCCGCCAACTGTAATGTTACCAACCGATATTACAGGGAAATTAAAATGTGTTGATTTAAAAATCTTATAATCAAACAGCCTGTTTCTAATAAAAACGATAAAGCCATAAATTAAACTTAAGGGTAATAAAACAGGACTTAGTATATTTCTTAATTGCCTTGACATTAATAGCTTAATTTTTGTAATGATTGGCTAAATTACTAATTTTAAACTTCATCCTAATAAAATATTACAAACTTGTTAAACTTTTTCCTAAAAAGCGATTCTAAATAAACTGAAACAAATTTTTTAATGTTATGAAAAATAAAATCTTTTTTACTTCATTGTTAGTTATTTTTTCTATAATTGGTGTGGCTCAATCTATTGAGCTAAGTATTGATAGAATTATGCAAGATCCCGACAACTGGATTGGCAACTTACCTGATGCAATTACATGGAGTGATGATAGTAAAACAGTTTATTTTAATTGGAAACAGGGAAATGATTTATATAAAATTGATGTAAAGGATTTAAATCCAGAGAAAATATCTACGAAAGATCAAAAGTCGGTTCCACAAAGAAATAATTCATATAGTACGGATGGTAAAAGGAAAATTTATATAAAATCGGGTGATATTTATATTTATAATATTCAAAAAGATGAAACTCAACAAATAACATATAATCTTGGGAATATTCGTTCAGCAGTTTTCTCTTCAGATGAAAAAGAGATTATTTTTGAACAAGATGATAATTTATTTCTATGGAGTTTCGATGATGGTTCAATCAAAAAATTAACAAATATCCAGGAAAATAATGATAAATCATGGAATAAAAGTTCAACTGAAGAAGACCAATGGTACGAAGATCAGCAAAAGGAATTATTCCAGTATTTTAGTAAGAAAAGAAGCAGAAATGGTTATAGAAACTGGCGTGGAAATTATTTCTCGGGAAGCAAACTAAAACCTTTCTACAAAACAGGCACTTATATAATGGGTTTGCAGCTAGACCCAACAAAAAGATATGTGACATTGCAAATGATGCAATCGCAAGGTGAAGAAAAACAAACTCAGATAATGCATTATGTAACTGAGTCGGGTTATGCAACACCAGAAAATTCAAGGGCTAAAGTTGGTGCTCCGGAAGATTATTTTGACTTATATCTAATAGACTTAAAAAAAGATACAACCTACAAATTAAATTCACATCAGATTCCCGGCATTAAGGAATGGCCTGAATATTTTAAAGAGTACGGAATAGAAAAGAATGAAAACAGGCAAGTAAGCTTCTATGGTCCGCAGTGGTCGAACGATGGTAAATATGCTGTTGTCGAAGTTCGCTCTTTAGATAATAAGGACCGTTGGATAATGTTATTAGATCCTGAAACGGGAAATTTAGAATTATTGGATCGCCAGCATGATGAAGCATGGATTGCAGGCCCTGGAATAGGAGGTTGGTTTAACTTAAATATTAACTGGATGCCAGATAATAAGACAATTTGGTTTCAGTCAGAAGAGTCTGGCTATTCTCACTTGTACATGCTAAATGTAGAAACAAAACAAAAAACAGCTTTAACAAGTGGCAATTTTGAAATTTATGATGCATCTATTTCCAGAGACAATAAATACTTTTATTTTACATCAAACGAAGAACATCCTGGGTTACATCATTTCTATAAGATGTCGGTAAATGGTGGGAAAAGAATAAAGATAACCCAAATGGAAGGTAATAATGAAGTAACACTTTCGCCTGATGAAAAATGGTTAGCAATTCGATATTCATATACAAATAAACCTTGGGAATTATATATTCAAGAAAATAAGCCTGGAGCACAAGCAATAAAAATGACTTCATCACTTACTGAAGAATTTAAATCATATGATTGGAGAGATCCAGTTGTTATGTCATTTAAAGCTAAAGATGGAACAGATGTTTATGCACGTTTATATCGTCCGGAAAATGATGTAAAAAATGGTGCTGCAGTAATATTTGTTCATGGTGCCGGATATTTACAAAACGCACACAAATGGTGGAGTTCATATTTCAGAGAATATATGTTCCATAATTTATTAGCAGATAAAGGTTATACTGTTCTTGATATTGATTATCGAGGTAGTGCTGGTTATGGAAGTGATTTCAGGACAGGAATATACAGACATATGGGAGGAAAAGATTTATCTGATATAGTAGATGGGACAAAATGGGTAATAGAAAATGAAGGTATTGATAACGATCGAATTGGAATCTATGGTGGCTCATATGGTGGTTTCATAACTTTGATGGCCTTGTTTACAGAACCTGAAGTTTTTGCAGCAGGTGCTGCATTAAGATCTGTAACCGATTGGTCTCATTACAATCATTATTATACATCAAACATATTAAATACTCCAATAACAGATAGTATTGCTTATCGTAAAAGTTCACCAATTTATTATGCAGAAGGATTGAACAAACCACTCTTAATGTGTCATGGAATGGTCGATGACAATGTACAGTTTCAGGATATTATCCGATTAACACAAAGGTTAATTGAATTAGGAAAAGAAGATTGGGAATTGGCTGTTTATCCTGTAGAACCGCACAGCTTCACCGAACCAAGTAGTTGGACCGATGAATATAAACGAATACTTAAATTGTTTGAAGAAAATCTTAAAAAGAAATAAAGAATTAACTTTTAAAGAAGTATTATTTTGTCATCCCCGACTACTCCCGATAGTTTTCGGGACGGGGATTTTTTTTCTTCACAAGATTCCTTCACGATACTTATAAATAAGCTTCTAAAAATTTCAGAAAACGAGCAATCGATTCTTTTTTTATAAGTATTTTTCTTAATACATTTTTTACATTTTAACAGCTTTTCTTCTTTGAAAGTAATCGCATTATGACTGTGAAAGTTTAATTTATAAGTAATATTTGATACTGAACTATCTTTTGAGACGAAGTCGAAAAATTTATCGAGATTGGTTTGGTTGGTGTGTTATAAAATTACTCACTTCGTTCATGAGGGAGTTGTTTTAGTTTTTTCCAACGCGCTTTTATACTATGCATAATTAAAATTTAATTTAAACACAATAGCGGCTTCACCACCAAAGCAGTTAAATATCTAGTAAGTAAATATGTTTTATTTGATTAAATAAAAAAAAGTGGTTAAAAAATTTGGTTTGTAACACAAACTTAATTAGGTTTGTAATGCAAACCGGTTTTAATTACTAAACTAATAAATTAAAAAAATGGAAGAAAATGATAAAGTTTTAGATTCGTTCGATGAAGGACAATCAATTCAAGTGATCAAAGAAATGATTCAGGTATCTCAAAAGAGTTTTAAGAATGATGGTATTCTTTTTTTATTGTGGGGGTGGCTAATGTTTTTTAGTTATGTATTCGATTACATACTGCATAATGTTGTTATAACCCTTCAAATGCAAAAGATAACTGATAAATTAAGATTTGCGATTACCTTAATTGCAATTGCTTATACTCTCTATTATGTTTTCAAGAAAACAAAGAAAGTAAAAACATATATTGGTATTTCATTAAGGTATGTATGGGTATCTTTAATTGTCTGCTTATCTTTAACAAGCATGATTATCCATAATGTTATGCATCAAATTAATTTTGAATTATTAC
>CAZPMA010000089.1:0-12826 GCA_964587535.1 uncultured Bacteroidales bacterium | reverse complement strand
AGTAATAAAGCTAAATCTCTTCGAACTTCAGGGTATTTTGAGATCTCTGTGTAACGAATAGTGTTTTTATCTAAAAGTTTTAATACATTATCCCATTTAAATTCAGCAAAATATACAGGGCTATCAATGTCAAATGCTTTTAATAATTTTTTGCTTAAAATTCCAAATTGTACAATAGCTTTATTATTTATTGAATAACTTAATCCTTCAGAAAAAATATCTAAGGTTGAATCATCAATAATTGTATGATTTAAATCAAAGCCCAAACGTTCCATGATATTTTCGATGTAAGATTTTAAGGTAAAGAATGTTGTTTGTTCTTCTTTTATTACCCAGCTTTCTTCAGATTTATTTCCTGTAATAAATAAAGCAAGATGCTGTTCTTCGTTATATTTCTTCAAAGGATTTGCACTTTCAGTATCTCTTAAACTGTAGCAGTTTCCAAACTCATATAATTGAAGATCAGTATTTCTTCTGTTTCTGTTATAGGCAACTGATTCTAATCCACCAAATAGCAACGACTGACGCATTACATTAAGATCGTTACTTAAGGGATTAAAAATCTTCACTAAATTTTCTGTTTTAAATGATGCCAGATCATCATAATAATTCGCTTTTGTTAACGAATTGCACATGATCTCGTTAAATCCAACAGCTGTTAAAATGTCTGATATTGTATTTTGTACTTTCTCTTTATCAGGTTTTGGTGTATAAGATAAACTTGAATTTACATGCTCTGATATCTCAATATTATTATAGCCATAGATTCTAAGCACTTCTTCAATAACATCAGCTTCGCGCCGAACATCAACCCTGTAAGTTGGCACTTCAAGGCTTAATTTCTCATCATTTTCAGAAACTATTTTAATATCCAGTGATTCAAGAATCTTTTTTACTTTCTCTTTTTCAATTTCCTTACCAATTAATCTTTTTAGATTATTGAAAGTTAATTCTACTTTATAATCAGCAACAGGTTCAGGATACACATCAACTATTTCAGACGAAATTTCACCACCTGCAATTTCTTTAATAAGTAAAGCAGCTCGTTTAAGCGCATAAACCGTAATGTTTGGATCAGATCCACGCTCGAAACGGAACGAAGCGTCGGTATGTAAATCGTGTCTTTTAGCAGTTTTTCTGATGTAAACAGGATTAAAATGTGCACTCTCAATAAAAACATTTTTTGTGTTTTCGGTAACACCGGATTTTATTCCACCAAAAACACCTGCCATACACATACCATTTTTTTCATTACAGATCATTAAATCTTCAGATGATAGTTTACGTTCAGCTTCGTCAAGTGTAATGAAAGGAGTTTCTTCTTTTAACGTTTTTATAATTACTTTATTTCCTTCGATCTGATCTGCATCAAAAAAGTGAAGGGGCTGTCCTGTTTCGTGTAAAATGTAATTTGAAATATCAACCAAATTATTTATCGGATTTAATCCAATGGCTTTTAGCCTGTTTTGTAACCATTCAGGTGATGAACCAACTTTAACATTAGAAACTGTTACTCCGGTATATCTTGGACAGGCAATCTTATCTTCAATAATAATATCAATTGGCAAACTATTATTATCAACTTTGAAATGATCTACAGAAGGTTTTATTAGCTCGGTTTTTTGAGTTTGACTTAAATAAGCAGCTAAATCACGAGCAGTTCCTATATGCGATGCCCCATCAATACGGTTGGGTGTTAAACCAATTTCAAAAACGGTATCTTTTTCAATTTTAAAATAATCTTTAGCAAGCATACCAACTTGAGCATCATTATCCAATACCATAATTCCATCGTGAGATGTTCCCAGACCAATTTCATCTTCAGCACAAATCATTCCTTCAGAATCTTCTCCACGCATTTTAGCTTTTTTAATTACAAATGAATCATTACCTGAATATAGAGTAGTACCAACAGTTGCAACAACAACTTTCTGACCTTCAGCTACATTAGGAGCACCACAAACGATAGGTAATTCATATTCACCACCAACATCAACTTTTGTTACTGAAAGTTTATCAGCATTAGGATGCTTTTGGCAAGCAGTTACTTTACCAATAACTAAACCTTCTAATCCGCCTTTTACAGTTTCAAACTCTTCTATTCCTTCCACTTCAAGTCCCGTGTCAGTTAAAATTTTTGAAATCTCTTGTACTGATAAATCAGTGTTGATGTAATCTTTAAGCCAATTGTATGATATTTTCATAGTTAAATATTTGTCTGATTGTATTGAACGAACTGCAAAAATATAAAAAAATGAAGGATATTAATATAATATTGAACATATATGATTCTATAAAACATTTTATATCTTCGCATATTATAAAAATGTATTATGAGAATTAAAATCCCTTTGGTCTTATTTTTATTAGGGCTGGTTTTTACCTTAAAGGCACAGAAAGATTTCCTGCCAGGAACTGTTATTACATTAAATGGAGATTCTATAAAAGGTTTTATTGAAGATAGAGGCTTATTAAGAAATTCACAGGTTTGCAATTTTAAGAAATTGCAAACAGAAGAAACGCTTAACTATTATCCAAATCAAATTGAATCATATATCTTAAATGACTATAAATTCTATGTTTCAAAAGAAATAGTTGTTGATAAAGATACAATGCAAGTATTTTTAGAGTATTTAATTGATGGAATTGTGGATGTTTATATTTATAGAGATTTAAAAGGAGACAGATACTTTATTGAAAAGGAAGATGTAAAATTAACAGAATTGAAGAAGAGTGAAGTTAGTGGATATGAAACTATAGATGAATATGTTGGAGTGTTAAAATATGTATTTAATGATAGTTATGAGATTCAAAAGAAATCAGAAACTGTAGCATTAAACCAAAAGAATATTATAAAGCTGGCTGAAGATTATCACTACCAGGTTTGTGATGGTGAAAAATGTATTGTTTATCAAAACAAGCTGAAATCGAAGTTTGGTTTTGAATTATTTGGTGGAATGGATGCAAATAGCTTTAATGTAAAAGATGGTGATGAAAAATATTCTTTTAAGTCAAATAGAAATTACTCCCTAGGTATAACAGGATATGCAACTTTACCTTCATACAATAAAAACTTGGCTCTTAATCTTCAGATTAAGTACGGTAAGTTTGATTCATTCTGCCATGAAAAAAATGAATATACTTATGAAATGGAAGGTGAAAATCTATTTTATAATGGTTTTGTAAGTTATACTTTTCCTAAAGGTTTTATAAGACCGATATTTTTGGTTGGATTCTCTTATATTAGTTCTAACATTGCAATTACAAGAATCGATATAATTAAAGATAATGATGAAATTACTCTTAGAAGTGTGAATGCAGACTTTGGCCCGACTGATAATTATATGGGATTAATTTTTGGAATCGGCGGTGATATTCAAATTTATAAAGAGCTTAAAGCATCAGTAAAACTTAATTATTATTTAATGAAAAGCACTGGTGCAAAAGAGCCTTTAATTTATTATAAACCTTTAAGTTTAACATTGGGTTTTAAAATTTAAGAATATTAATATGCAATATCTGCACTAACACAAATGATTATTTTTATAGTGAGATACCGTGAGACCGAATAAAAATTTTAAAAATAAACACATGAAAATAAATAATATCTATTCTTTCTTAATTGGAATTTCAGTAATAATAATTGTTTCTTCTTGTGCAAAAGAGTGGGAACACGATTATCCAAAATTGAAGTCAATAAGTGTAGAAGAATATAATGATACTAGTTTGATCTTTACTGGAGAGGTTGAATGTTTAGGTGATGATGAAGTGAATGAATATGGTTGTTGTGTTGTTTATGGTGTGCAAAACTTTTATCCTTATTCTAAAAATGGAATTAAAGAAGGGAAATTTAAACTGATTTTTAGTCCGCCTTTAAGAAAGGATGTCAATTTCATATCTAAAACATACGCTAAAATAGGCAATAAGGTAGTTTTTGGTGATGATATTAAGTTTAAGTGTGAATTGGAGATTTATCCAGAAATAATATCAGTTACACCAATTTCAGGAACTGCTGATACAAAGAGAACAGTAATTGTTAAAAATTTTATCAATATGGGTTATTATTATATTAAATTAGATCAAATTCCTTTATATAACTTAACCGTAATAGATAATAATAAAATAGAATTTACACCTACAAACATATCACCTGGTTCTTACAGTGTAAGTATTAGCAATATTGGAATTGACACTTATGATCAACAGTTAATAATTACTGAATAGAGATTTTAGGTATTATTTTTTTATAACATTTTATCTTGGTAAGATTTCTCAGGGTTGATTGTTATTCCCTTTTTTTTAAATACTATAATTACAGATTTTATTGTAACTTCAGCCTATTTAAATATCTTTGCATATTACATTTAAATCAAATAGTTGGAAGCAAAGATGAGTAAGCCTTTAATTTTAGTTACAAACGATGATGGTGTAAATGCAAAAGGAATTTCTGCATTAATTGAGATTGTTAAACCTTTCGGCGATGTTGTTGTGATGGCTCCTTTTCATGGTAATTCTGGAATGTCTCATGCAATAACAGTTAAAGTTCCAATTCGTTATAAAAAACTACGTGAGGAAGAAAATGTTACTGTTTATGGTTGTAACGGTACACCTGTTGATTGTGTAAAATTAGCAAATAGTGAAGTTCTTCACCGAAAGCCAGATTTATTAGTGTCTGGTATTAATCATGGCTCAAATGCTTCTATAAGTATTATTTACTCAGGTACTATGGGAGCAGTTATCGAAGGATGTGTGAATGGTATTCAATCAGTAGGCTTTTCATTATTAGATTATGCCAGTGATGCAGATTTCTCACAAATAATCGAGTATGGTAGAAAAATTGTATCCAATGTCCTTAAAAACAGCTTGCCTGATTATACTTGTTTAAACGTTAATTTTCCAGCAATCCCCAAAGAAGAAATAAAAGGAGTTAAGGTTTGTCGTCAGGCAAAAGGAATGTGGAAAGAAGAATTTGAAAAGCGTTTAGACCCAAGAAGTGGTGAGTATTTCTGGTTAACAGGATATTTCGAAAATATTGAGAATGGTTCTAAAGATACTGACGAGTGGGCTTTGGCAAATAATTATATTTCATTAGTCCCTGTTGAAATTGATTTTACTGCTTACGATAAAATGGATTACTTTAAACAATGGAATTATGAAATCAAAAATTAATAATTTAAAACTTGGCCTTTTGCTTGGAATAGCTGCTCCAGCTATTACTATGCTAATTATTTATTTGATCTCATTCTCAGAATATGACTTAGGGGAAACAGTTAATCTTTTAGTTAGTAAAAGGGTTTTTACAAAAATTGTTAGTTTATGTGTAATCCCAAATTTGGGGCTTTTCTTCTTATTTTTAAATAAAAACTATTTTTATTCTGCTCGTGGCATCTTATTAGCTACCGTAATCTTTGCAATATTTGTATTTGTAACCAAGTTCGCTTTATAATGAAATATTATTTAGTTGCCGGAGAAGCTTCTGGCGATTTACATGGATCTAACCTTTTAAAAGGAATAAAGAAAGTTGATGCGGAAGCTGAATTTCGTTTCTGGGGTGGTGATTTAATGAAATTACAGGGTGGTAAACTGGTAAAGCATTATAAAGAAACTGCCATAATGGGTTTTTTGGAAGTGCTTAAAAATCTCAAAAAAATAAAGAATTTTTTAAAAGAGTGTAAACAAGATATTTTGGAATATAAACCTGATGTTGTAATTCTTATTGATTATCCGGGATTTAATTTGAGAATTGCAGAATATACTAAAACATTAGGATTAAAAACGTATTATTATATTTCTCCTAAGATATGGGCATGGAAAGAATCTCGAATAAAAAAGATTAAAGCATATATTGATAAAATGTTTGTGATCTTTCCGTTCGAAGTAGATTACTTTTATAATAAACATAATTTTAAGGTTGATTATGCCGGAAATCCATTATTAGATGCTGTGCAGGAAAAGATAGACGAAAAGGGGGATATTGCGGATTTTATTCAAAGAAACAAGCTGGAACAGAAGCCTATAATTGGAATATTAGCTGGAAGCAGAACACAGGAAATAGACAGAAACCTGGGTGTAATGCTTGAGTTAATTCCTGAATATAAGGATTATCAGTTTGTCGTAGCAGCAGCACCATCGATAGAACCAGAGTATTATAATCGTTTTATTGGAGGTTATAATGTTAAAGTAGTATATAATCAAACTTACGATACGCTAAAGTATTCTGCTGCAGCTCTGGTTACATCAGGGACAGCTACCCTGGAAACCGCACTTTTTAATGTTCCGCAAGTTGTTTGTTATCGGGCAGGAAATCTTTCTTATTTCATTGCGAAATTGATTGTTAAGCTAGATTATATTTCACTGGTAAATTTGATCATGGATTCAGAAGTTGTGAAAGAACTTATACAATTTGACATGAATCCGGAAATGGTAAGATCTGAATTGGATAAAATACTTTTTGAAGGTGAAGCCAGATCGAAAATGCTGAACGAATATAAAAAACTAAGAGATATTCTTGGAGGAACAGGCGCTTCGGAAAGAGTTGCCCGATTAATGTATAATTATTTGCAAGATTAATCTAGTTTAATTAGTTGGCTCTTAGCTCTTTCTGTTAAATAGTTTATTGTCTCCGGATTACCATAATAATATATATTCCCAGAATTTTGAATTTCTACTTCCAGGTAATCAGAAACATTAATATAACAATCGCCAATACTTTCTGATTGTGCTTTTGAACTATTACATTTAAACTCTTTAGCGTTAAAGATAGCGGATCCTCTTGCCCAAAAATCAAAACTGTAAGTGCTTCCGGCAAGCTTATAATATCCACCTGATGATTCAGATACAACCAGGTAGGTTATATTAGAGTTTATTTTCATATTTATATCAGCATATTCTCCAATGGCATAAATATTTAAATTCAGAACATTGATGGTATCTTTTGTTACAACACTGGAAGTAGATTTAAGTGTTAGTGAATTTAGATCTTTAAATGTCAAATAAATCTTTATTTTATCATATCCTCGTAACCAGTTATTTTTATTTTCATCAAAAACTGAAAGCTCCATATTCGAATTAACATTAAAATCAATATTGGGGATTAAATTTTCACCTGCTTCAATCTCAATTTTATGATCCGCACCTTGTATTAGATATATCTCAAAGCTACTATGAATGCGGATCTTATTATATTCATCAAGTTTAAATTCTTCTCTAACAATATCACCTGAGCCGAACCATTCATCTATGCATGATGCTAAGGTAAAAGCTAACACGAAAAATAATATGTAGATTTTTAATTTCATTTAAATTCAATTATTCAATTCTTTTATCAATTAAAAACATATCCAATTCCCCATTCTACAAAACTTGCTTGCGCACCGTGTGATTTTAATGTTAGATTTGCTATAAACTTATTTTTAATTCTATATCGTAATCCAATACGGCTGTATATTGGCAATAATTGTTCGACTGGTTCGTAAATATACCTCCCAAGATTTAAAGTTAATGAAAGATTTCCCAAAACAAGGTCATGACCCAGATGTGCTCCAAACAAAAAAGGATCCATGTCTGAGGTTTCTTCTTCGTATTTTAATGCAATTTCATTATTTGTTTCGTCATAAAAAATATCAGCACCTATGCTCCAACGTGCTTTTAATGAATAATTTCGGTTATAATCAAAAATTAAGGATGAAGCAAAAAAGTTTCCTTGCTCATACCTGGAAATTGTTTTAATTCCTGCAGCATAAATTAATGAATATTCGTTTTTTGTATTTATATCAGGTAGTTTCATAATGGTTTTTGGATGTATTTCATTGCTTATCTGATAATACAAGCCAAGTGATCCGGTTAACAGATTTATTCCTTTATTAGGAGATTTAATTTTTCCATTTGAAAAATGCGTAAAACGAATGTTATTAGTTAATGCTAATTTCTTTGTTATTTGAATTTTTGAATGTAAACTAAAATCTAAAAAGATATTAATGTGTGAGCCGATTGCAAGATTTTGGTAGTTTGTTTCAATATCAAATATTTTTGTGATATAGCTTAGCCCGAACGCAATTTGATAACTTAAATTAAGCTTATTGGTTTGTCCAAAAATAGGTGCTTTAAAAAAAGAATAGAAACCATTTACATAACCAAATACATCATCATTTCCCAGGTTCGATCTATAATATCCAACTCCATAAACCGGGTATCTATATAATTGATTCCAATATTTATTGCCATATGTAGTTTTATTAATTTTCAGATCAAAAGTGTTTATTCGTTCTTCTAAAAAAAATGCAATAGAATTATGATGTGGAAGCAATGTTCCATAACCGTAATTGGTTTCTATATATAAGTCTTTAAAGATTGTATTAGAGTTTTGAGCATTCCCATTAATAAATAAAATGTAAATTGCAATTAATAATAAATATGCTCGTTTAATATTCATTCTGAAAAGTTTAATGCAAAAATAGTATATGATTTTACTCTTAGTTAGTTTTTATCAATTTTAATCCTACAAAAATTAATATAAATTTGTGTTGAAATAAAATAGAAAGGTAATGTATACACTTTTAAAAAAGGAAATAAATGGTTTTTTTAGCTCAATAACAGGTTATATTGTAGTCATCGTGTTTTTGATAATTAATAGTTCGTTTATGTGGATATTTCCCGGGGCTAACAATGTTTTGGATGGAGGATATGCAACATTAGATAGTTTATTTACAATTGCTCCATGGGTATTCTTATTTTTAGCACCTGCAGTAACAATGAGAATGTTTGCTGATGAGAAAAAATCGGGAACTATTGAATTGTTATTTACCAGACCTTTGTCTGATTTTCAGATAATATTTTCTAAATATCTGGCAGCTTTGTTGTTAGTAATCTTTTCTTTATTGCCAACATTGATTTATTATTATTCAGTTTATAAATTAGGTAATCCAACAGGAAATATTGATACTGGAGGAACTTGGGGGTCATATATAGGTTTGTTTTTCCTCGGAGCTATATACGTGGCAATTGGCGTGTTGTCTTCTTCATTTTCTGATAATCAGATTGTTGCTTTTATTGTTGGAATGTTGCTGTGCTTTGTATTTTATATCGGGTTTGATTATATAAGCGCTGTTCCGGTTTTTAAATCATTTGATGGATTAATCATAAATATAGGAATTAATGAGCATTACAAATCAATGAGCAGAGGGGTGATTGATAGTAGAGATATTATTTACTTTGTAAGTGTTATCGCTTTTTTCCTATTAGTTACAAAAACAGTTTTACAAAGCAGAAAATGGTAATTTAACTATGAAGAATCTTAAAAAACAAAATATTATACAGCTCATTGTAGCATTAATTGTAATTCTTTTAATAAATTATATAGCTTCAAATGCCTTTTTTATATTAGATTTAACGGCAGACAAACGTTACACTTTATCTGATGCTACTGAAGAAATATTGGATTCATTAGATGACATTGTATATGTTGAGATTTATCTTGACGGAGAGATGCCAATCGGGTTTCAACGTATGCAAAAGTCGATCAAAGAACTGCTCGACGAGTTTCGTGTCATTGCCGGAAATAATATTCATTATAGATATGTTAATCCTTCTGAATCTGAGAATCAATCAAAAAGAAATGCAATTTATCAGGATTTATATGATCGTGGCGTTATACCGACAAATGTGAAAGATCGGGATGAAGAAGGTGGTTTGGAAGAAAAAATATTATTCCCAGGAGCAATAATTACTTATAAAGAGAGAGAAACACCCATAAATTTATTGGTTAATAATTCGGGATATTCGGCCGAAGCAAATTTAAACAACTCTATTCAAGCCCTGGAATATGAATTTATTGATGCTATTCGGAAAATAACAGCAAAAAACAGAAAGCGAATAGCATTTATCGAAGGTCAGGGTGAATTAGATGAATATCAAACAGGAGATATTACCAGAGAATTAAATGAGTATTATGAAATTGATCGGGTTACAATAAAGGATTATATTCATATTCTGGATTCATATGAGGCAGTTATAGTTGCTGGACCAACGGAAGCTTATACCGAAAAAAGCAAGTTTATTCTCGATCAGTATATAATGAATGGTGGTAAGGTCCTTTGGTTCATTGAGTCTGTCATGGTTAGTATGGATAGTCTTTCAACAGGAAACATAACCTTTGCTTTAATAAACGATGCTAATTTGCGCGATCAGTTGTTTAAATATGGGGTTCGGGTAAATCCAAATGTCATTGAGGATATTCAATGTGCAGTAATTCCTGTTAATACAGCACTATCTGGAAATCAACCAAAATTTTCACCTGCTCCATGGTTATATTTTCCATTAATAAATGCTCCATCAAATCATTCTATTACAAAAAATTTGAATTTGATAAAATCTGAATTTCCAAGTGCAATAGATGTATTGGGTATAAAATCGGAAAATAAAAAGCAAGTTTTATTATCAAGCTCAGGAAAATCTAAAGTAACAAATGCTCCGATCTTAGTTAGCTTAAATCAGGTAAAAGAACAGGTAGATCCCAGAGTATTTAATCAAGCAAATTTACCGGTTGCTGTTTTGCTCGAAGGCGAATTTGAATCTGTATTTAAAAACAGACCAGTTGACAAATACATTAAAAATCAGGAGCTTAATTTTAAAGATAAAAGCCTGGAAACAAAAATGATTGTTGTTTCTGATGCGGATATTATCAGAAATGAAATTAGAAGACGTCCTGATGGAGTGTTTATTTCACCTTTGGGATATGATCGATATACTCAACAGACTTTTGGAAATAAGGATTTTGTTATGAATGCAGTCCATTATCTAGTTGATCAGAAAGGAATTTTAGATATTAGGGCAAGGGAATTTAAATTAAGAGTTCTTGATAAATCAAAACTAGCTACTGAAAAAGCAAAATGGAAATTTATTAATACAGTGTTTCCAATAACTATTATTTTAGTTTTCGGAATTTTTATAAATTATCTAAGACGAAGGAAATATGCCAGTTAATATAGGAAAAGGGAAAAGGATAACAAATTACCTGGTTTTGGTTGCAATAATTGCAATAGCTGCTGTATATTATTTCTCAAATTCTAAAGGGACATTTAAACTCAGAAATACTGATTTTGCCATTTCTAATTTGGAAGATATTTCTGAAATAAGAATATCGCAAGGGGATAAACGTTTAGTATTGGATAATAGAAATGGGGAGTGGAAAGTAAATAGTAAGTATAAAGTGAAAATCTGGAATATGAATAATTTTTTCACAGCCCTTAATAGAATAGATATATTGAAACCTGTCTCAAAAACTGAAAAATTACAAATTAGTACATTGTTAGAGAAAGATGGTTTGTTAGTTGAAATTTTAAACAATAAAAGGACCATAAAGAAATATTATGTTAGCCGACCTTCAATGAGTAAATCACAAACTTACATGAGAATGTATAAATCGAATAATCCATTTATTGTACATATTCCATTATTCCAGGGATTAGTTTCTGAGCTATTTGTAATTGATGAAGATTATTGGCGAGATAATACAGTTTTTAATTATAAACCACAAAATATTAAGGAAATAATTGTTGAATACCCGCAGCATACCGATCAATCATTTGGCTTAATTAATTATCAGGATGGAAGTTTTTCAGTAAAGCAAATTCAAAATAATTCTTTTCTTGAAGATTTTAATGCAGAAAAAGTAGCGAATTATTTTACATATTTTCAGTCAGTCACTTTCGAAAGTGTTTTATCGGATATTGAAGAATCGAAAATTGATTCCATTACTTCTACTTTACCATATTTTATAATATCTGTAACTGATATTGACAATACTAAAAATGAGATAAAGGTTTATCGAAAACCCCCTGTACAAAATTATGATGAGTTTGGTAGTATAGCCCAGTTTGATTATAATAGAGCATATGGTGTATTAAATGATAACCATGAAATTATTTTAATACAGTATTATATTTTTGATTCTTTATTAAAAGAAATTAATTATTTTCGCTAACACAAAATTCACGTAGGTCTATTGGCTACTTGATATTTTTTTTGTATTATTGATAATTAATTCAAACTATAATACAGTAACCTGAAATAAATAAAAATTAAAAATAATTACCAATGAAATTTGTTATTTCGAGCACAGAATTATTAGGTCATTTACAGGCAATTAGTAGAGTTATAAGTAATAAGAATACATTGCCAATTCTTGATAATTTCCTATTTCAGTTAAGCGATAAAGAACTGAAAATAACAGCTTCGGATTTGGAGACTACATTAATAACAACAATAAGTTTAGAAAATGTAACCGACGAAGGTAGTATAGCAATTCCTGCCAGAATTCTTACTGATACATTAAAAGAGTTTCCGGATCAACCCTTAACATTTGATATTAACACAGATAACTTTGGAATAGTAATTACAACAGAGAATGGTAAATATAATATTGTAGGTCAAAATGGTGAAGATTTTCCACAATTACCTGTAATTAAAGATGATCAGAAAACATCAATTCAGCTAGGTGCTGATGTACTTTTAAGTGGAATAGCAAAAACATTATTTGCTACAGCTGACGATGAGTTACGGCCTGTAATGAATGGTATCTTTATCGAGCTTTATCCTGATAATATGACCTTTGTTGCATCTGATGCACATAAATTAGTTCGTTATAAAAGAATGGATGTGAAAGCTGACAGTGAAGCATCTTTTATTTTACCTAAAAAACCAGCTGGTTTATTAAAAGCTATTCTTCCAAAAGAAGAGAATGAAGTAATGGTTGAGTTTGATGATAAAAATGCATTCTTTACTTTATCAAATTATAAATTGGTGTCAAGATTAGTTGAAGGAAATTACC
>CAZPMA010000088.1:0-12894 GCA_964587535.1 uncultured Bacteroidales bacterium | reverse complement strand
TTTTTACATCATATTCCCAATGGCCTAATTTGCCAATTAAAAGGGCATTTGAAAGATGTGCTTCACTTTTACGCAGTTCGTTCTCAATTTTCTTTCTTTCTTGTATTTCCTGTATTAAACTTTCATTTTTTAACTGCAGATCATGGTGTAACCGGGCATTCTGTATTCCTACAGATAATTGATTAGCAACTGTTTGTCCTAATTCAACTTCTTCTTTTGTAAAGTTTCTGGCCTTATTAGAAGTTCCTAAAATGAGAATACCTAAAACACTTTTTCCATGTATAAAAGGCAAGAAAATTAATGTTCTAAGTTTTCTAATTTCAACAACGATTTTTTCAGCTGGTGATAAATCAGCATTTAATGCGTCTTCAAGTAAAATACTCTTTTTTGATTTTAACGCTTTTGTAACATGTGGATGGTCTTTTAAATCTGCTTCTCTAAAACCTTCCGGTGTATTTGGATCTAAAGGGGGAGTAGTAGCACTTAAGTACAAATCTTTTTTACCTTGAAGTAAATAAATAGCAGCAGTTTCAATCTCCATTAATTCAGCCATTCCATCACTAATGATCTGCAATACTTTTTCGTAATCTAAAGTGCTTATTATGCTGTTACTGATTTTTAGGAGAATTTGCTGTTCTTTTTTCATAATTACAAACACTTTTTTGTAAGCTTCCTTAAATTTAAAAAAAATAAAAATTTTTACAAAATATTCAGATAGTCAATAATATAACCATAATGCTTATTTAGAATAGAAATGATTAATTTAATACTTTATATCCAAACATCAACTCGCGCGGATATGCCTGTATACCAACCGGTAGATTGTCCGTGCAATTAAAATAAGTATGCCCAGACCACGCAGACATCTTGTGTGTACATTCATTTAATTTGATACCCAGTTTCAGCTAATAACTAAATGCTTACAATTGTTTAGACACTTTAGTTCACTCGTAACTTTAGCTCACTTTTGCTCACTTTAGATCACTCTAAACCCTAGCTCACTTTAGTGTATTTCAAACTTGTATTATCGCTATTTTGGATTTATCTTTGTGCCCTTAATTTAACCTGAAAAATTTATAAAATTTTAAGGTTAATCCTGACACAAGCTTTGCTTGTCGGCATTATTCACAAACAATTGTGAATAACATGGGATCAAATAGTAGTAATTTTAAGAGATATAGTATTTTAGGAGCATGGAAGCGAGATTGATAAACAATGTAATTGAAGCTATTCAAAAGATATATGATCAGGAACCGGATAAGAAGTCTGTTCAGATACAAAAAACACGAAAAGAGTTTGATGGGGATTTTACCTTGGTTGTTTTTCCTTTATTGCGAATATCAAAAAAACCACCTGAACAAACAGCGACTGAAATAGGTGAGTATCTTAAGGAAAATGTTGAAGAGATCAGTTCTTTCAATGTTATAAAGGGCTTTTTAAATCTATCATTAGATAAAAGTTTTTGGTTGTCCTTTTTAAATCGTGTTGGCAAGGATGAAAATTATGGTTTTATTGCAGAGTCTGATGATTCTAGAACTGTAATGATCGAATATTCTTCTCCAAATACCAATAAACCTTTACACCTGGGGCATATTCGAAACAATTTGTTAGGATATTCTGTAGCTCAAATCCTTAAATCGCAAGGAAATAGGGTTGTAAAAGTAAATCTTGTGAACGATCGTGGAATTCATATTTGCAAGTCGATGCTGGCCTGGCAAAAATGGGGTGATGGAATAAACCCTGAGAAAGCAGATAAAAAGGGCGATCATTTAGTTGGCGATTTTTATGTAAAATTTGATCAGGAATATAAAAAAGAGATAAATCAATTAATTGATCAGGGACAATCGGAAGAAGATGCCAAGAAAAATGCCCCCTTAATTCTCGAAGCACAAGAAATGCTTCGAAAGTGGGAAGCTAAAGATACTGAAGTAGTTGCTTTATGGGAAGAAATGAACAAATGGGTTTTAAAAGGCTTCGATATTACCTATGCAAATATGGGCGTTGATTTTGATAAAACTTATTTTGAATCAGATACTTATAAACTAGGTAAAGCTTTAGTTCTTGAAGGATTAAAAAAAGGAATTTTCTTTAAAAAAGATGATGGCTCTGTGTGGTGCGACCTTACAGATGAAGGTTTAGATCAAAAATTATTGTTAAGAGCTGATGGAACATCTGTTTATATGACCCAGGATTTAGGAACAGCTCATCAGCGTTTTAACGATTATAATGCGAATGAATTAATATATGTTGTGGGTAATGAGCAAAATTATCATTTTCAGGTATTGAAAATCATTTTGGGAAAACTAGGTTACAACTGGTCTGAATATTTGTATCATTTATCATACGGGATGGTTGAGTTACCTGAAGGTAAAATGAAATCGCGTGAAGGTACAGTGGTTGATGCCGATGATTTAATGGATGAAATGATACAAACAGCAGAAGAAATGTCGAAAGAGCTTGGAAAAATTGATGGATATTCGGATGTTGAAAAGAATGAAATCATCAACACAATAGGATTAGGAGCTTTAAAATACTTTATTCTTAAAGTGGACCCTAAGAAAACCATGACATTCGATCCTAAAGAATCAATTGATTTTAATGGAAACACAGGGCCTTTTATACAATATACATACGCTCGTATTCAATCATTAATGCGAAAGGCAAAAGATAATAATATTGAGATTCCAGAAAGTGTAAATGAAAAAACAGAAATAAGCGCTAAGGAATTACAATTAATAAAGTTCATTCATAAATATCCGGAAATTTTAGCTGAAGCGTCTGAAAATCATACTCCTGCATTGGTTGCAAACTATGTTTACGATCTGGTAAAAGAATATAACCAGTTTTATCACGATCACCCTATTGTAAGTGAATCGGATAGTGAAAAGAGATTGTTCAGGTTGCATTTATCGGTACAAGTAAGTAAAATTATTCAATCAGGAATGTCATTGTTAGGGATTAGTATGCCTAGTAGGATGTAATTTAAGAAGTTACGAATGAGCTAAAGTTTGGAGTGAGCTAAAGTTTAAAAACAGATGGATAACAAAGAATTTGGAAAACAATTAGAAAAAAGAACTAAAAAGTTTGCTGTTTCAATAATAAAGTTATCCGCTCAATTGCCTGATACTACTGAATGCAAGGTAGTGCGAAATCAAGTTACCAAATCTGGTACTAGCGTTGGTGCAAATTATAGAGAAGCAAATAGAGCAAGAAGTAAAGCCGATTTTGCTAATAAAATTAAGATTTGTGAGAGTGAAGCCAATGAAACGGTTTATTGGTTAGAAATAATTATGGAACTTGAGTGGACAGATATTAATAAAATTGAATTAATTTTGTCGGAAGCTAATGAGTTGTTAGCTATTTTTTCATCTATTGGAAAAAACTCGAAACTATAGTCAATATAGTCACTCGTAATTTTAAAAAAGAGATTTTAAAAATATAAGTAGATAAAACATGTTCGAAAATTTATCAGATAGACTGGAGAAATCCTTTAAAATATTAAAAGGACAGGGGAAAATATCGGAAATTAATATTGCAGAAACATTAAAAGATGTGCGTAGAGCATTATTAGATGCCGATGTAAACTATAAGATTGCTAAAACGTTTACCGATACAGTAAAAGAGAAAGCACTGGGTCAGGATGTATTAAATGCATTAAAACCTAGTCAGTTAATGGTTAAGATTGTGCACGATGAGCTTGCACAGCTTATGGGTGGACAAATGACAGATATTAATCTGAAAGGAAATCCTACAGTAATTCTGATTGCGGGTTTACAAGGTTCTGGTAAAACAACTTTTACGGGTAAATTAGCTAATTATTTAAAATCCAAAAAGCAAAAGCATCCTTTATTAGTTGCTGGTGATGTGTATCGTCCTGCTGCGATTGAGCAGTTAAAAGTATTGGGTGAACAGATAAATTGTCCTGTTTATACCGAAGAAGGAAGTAAAGATCCGGTTTCAATTGCTAAAAATGCAATTAAACAAGCTAAAAAAGATGGTCAGAACTTAGTGATCGTCGATACTGCTGGTCGTTTAGCAATTGATGAGCAGATGATGAAAGAGATCGAAGCAGTTAAAAAAGCAATCGATCCGGAAGAAACACTTTTCGTTGTTGACTCAATGACAGGTCAGGATGCAGTAAATACAGCGAAAGAATTCAATGATAGATTAGATTTTGACGGAGTTGTACTAACCAAATTAGATGGTGATACTCGTGGTGGTGCTGCATTATCTATCCGTTCAGTAGTTGATAAACCTATTAAGTTTATTGGTTCAGGTGAAAAAATGGAAGCCATTGATGTATTCCATCCTGAACGTATGGCTGATCGTATTCTTGGCATGGGAGATATTGTTTCACTTGTTGAAAAAGCACAGGAACAATATGATCAGGAAGAAGCTCGTAAGTTAAGCAAGAAAATTGCTAAAAATCAGTTCGATTTTGATGATTTCCTGGCACAAATTGCCCAAATTAAAAAGATGGGTAACTTAAAAGACCTTGCAGGAATGATACCTGGAATGGGTAAAATGATGAAGAATATGGATATGGATGATGATGCCTTCAAAGGTATTGAAGCTATTATCAAATCCATGACACCTGAAGAACGCCAGGATCCTAAAGTAATTAATGGAAGCAGAAGAAAAAGAATAGCTCTTGGTAGCGGAACAGATATACAGGAAGTAAACCGTTTAATCAAACAGTTTGATGAAACGAAGAAAATGATGAAAATGATGAAAAACGGTAAGGGAATGGCTGGCTTAATGGGAAAAATGTCTGGGATGAGATAAAAAATTATTTTACATATACAATAAATAGGAAGTTTGCTTAAATAGCAAACTTTCTTTGGTTTTTAATATGTATTAATCTGAAATTTAATGTTATGAAAAGTTTCTTAACTATTCTTTTACTGGTCATTTCAAATTCATTTATGGTTGTTGCTTGGTATGGCCATTTAAAATTTTCTGAACTAAAATGGTTTAGTAAACTTGGTATTGTATCAATTATATTGCTTAGTTGGGCTGTTGCTTTTTTTGAATATTGTTTTCAGGTTCCTGCCAACAGAATTGGATTTAAACCCAATGGTGGACCCTTTTCTTTAGTAGAATTAAAAGTTTTACAAGAGGTAATTACACTGGTTGTTTTTACAATATTTACTCTAATTTTATTTAAAAATGAACATTTTCGTTGGAATCACCTTATAGGTTTTATATTTTTGGTACTTGCAGTATACTTTATTTTTAAGAAGTAAATTTAACTGTTAAACTTTTACAATTAAAATCTGTTAAATAAAAAATATAAAAATGAACTTAATTGACGGAAAAAAAATAGCCGATCAGGTTAAACAGGAAATAGCTCAGGAAGTTGAGCAGATAAAAGCTGCTGGTGGCAAAGTACCGCATTTAGCTGCAGTTATTGTCGGACACGATGGTGCAAGTGAAACCTATGTAGGACATAAAGAAAAAGCTTGTAATCAGGTAGGTTTTAACTCAACCGTTTTACGTTTCGAAGAGAATATCACTGAAGAAGAAATGCTAAAAGTGGTTGATAAGTTAAATAATGATCCCGAAATAGATGGTTTTATTCTTCAGTTACCTTTGCCAAAGCATATTTCAGAACAAAAAGTTATTGAAGCCATCGATCCTAAAAAAGATGTTGATGGATTTCATCCTATTAACCTAGGTCGTATGGTTATTGGATTACCTGCATATGTATCTGCCACACCTGCAGGCATAATGGAACTTATTAAGCGATATGATATTGAAACATCAGGAAAAGATGTTGTAGTGATTGGAAGAAGTAATATTGTTGGAAAACCAATGACAATATTATTAGGACAGAAGACTAATCCGGGTAATGCAACTGTTACTATGGCGCATAGTAGAACAAAAAATCTGAAAGAATTAGTTAAAAGAGCTGATATAGTTGTTGCAGCACTTGGCCAGGCAGAATTCCTAACAGCCGATATGGTTAAAGAAGGTGCAACAGTTATCGATGTAGGTATTACCAGAGTAAAATCAGATAAAACAAAATCAGGATGGAAGCTTCTTGGCGATGTGAAATTTGATGAAGTATCTGAAAAGGCTGGATATATTACTCCAGTGCCGGGTGGTGTTGGACCAATGACAATCGTTTCTTTAATGCAGAATACATTAAAAGCTGCAAAAGGTGAAGTTTATCCAAAATAATGATGCTTAATACGAAATATAGAAAGGGGCTTTTTTTAAAGTCCCTTTTTTATATGTAAATATTTTTGCAACAAATTTATAAGTACATTAGCAACTATTAAGTATTTAGTTAAATAATAAATAATTTGTGGATAAAAAACGATTAACTTTTAATAACTTTTTTACGTTTAAATTTATTGATAAGATTTAATACATTAATTTTCATAAATAATTTCAATTATGTATGAGAGCAATTAAATATATTTTATCTATTATTCCAATTATTGTAGCGTTTTTACTTATTGATAGCTGCAAAAATGATGATCAAACAAGAATTCAGGCTACTTGGACATCAAAAGATCCTATTGCAATACCACAGAATATAAGATTTAACCAAAAAAAATTAGGAAATCTTGTTACAAATAATTCGTTTGAAACGGGTAAAATCTTTTATGAACAAAGTGATATAAAAACCTTTGATATAAATGGTTGGAAAAAAGTTGGTGAAAATATTGAATGGGTTAATTCTACATTGGAAAATTTTGAGTCTGAAGAAGTGTTTAATGGTATACATTCAGTAAAAATCCACCGTAAGGTATCAGATGAGATTGAAGAATGGGGGGATGGAATTATGAGTGATTTTATTAAAGTAATACCTGGAAATTATAAGTTAAAATTACAATTAAAATTAAAAGACATTATTCCAAATCAAACACGCCTTGGTGCTAAAATGTATGATGCCATTAATATTAGACTAATTTATTTCGATAAAAACAAAATTGAGATTAATGGTGTTGAATTTAATCCTTTTACTAATAATAAAATTGATAACACTTTTAAATCATTAAGTTTTGCCAACTATCGAAATATTAAAGATTTTGGCTGGGGAGAAGTATATGGGGTAACATCTGATTTCCCATTTTATGATGGTGATATGGAAGATAATGCACGTTATGTTAAGATTTTTATTGGTTTGAAAGGTGCCGGCACAATGTGGATAGATGATGTAGAGTTTACATATACAAATAATAACTTTACTTTACTGGAACGAATAAAACCGTATTTTGATTCTTCATTCTCAACGATGGATTTAATTTTTCCAACACCAAAAGAAATTACTGGCTTAAATGAAATTGTATATTTTAATAAGAATAAAAAAGAGCTTCCTGTTATTGTTTTAGCGAATAAAAAGGATTTATTTCAACAAACATATGCTAACGAAATCAAGCAATTCTTTTTTAATACAATAAAAAAGTCAAATGAGTCTATAAAAATAGATGATATACAAATAGTTGACAGAAGTAAATTAAAACATCTCGATACTTCGTCATTTGCTATAATACTTGGTAATAAAGAATCGGAATTAATAGATAATGATTCCATTGTATGGCATAATCAATCTTATTATATTGGTAAGTTTAAGAATCAGGCAAACTGGATTACTTTAATAGGAAACAGAAGCGAAGATTTAAGTTATGCTGTAAAAACATTGCTCCAAATGATTGATATTGAAAGCAATATCATATATAGTGCAAGGATTTATGATTATCCTGATATATCAATAAGAAATTATTTGGTAAGTAGTTTTTTAGGAACTGAAGAAGATATAAAAGAAAAGCTTAAAACCTTTAGTGAGTATAAATATAATTATCCCTACTTTCAATATTATAATGATAATGAATTGTTTTATCCGCAAGTTAATATTGATGAAATAATTAAAAGCAAAGCTCGATATATCGATGCAAATATTACTGATGTAAATCTTAATGTTAAACCTTCTGAAATTACACTTATTAGAGAAAATGATACATTAAACAAGGTACTTAAAAATATTTCCAGGATAGAGTTCAAAGAGAATGTTGAGTATTTATCTGCATATTCAAATCTTGCAGCAATCAATAACAATGAAATTGATGCTGCAATATTTTATAATACTGTTATTAATCAATTCAATAATCTAAAATTAGCGTGGACAGGGCCTGATGAAATATCTGTAAAAATTGATGATGCTCATTGTTATAGGATTCATGAAATTGTAAAGCAAAACCCAATATTTATTGATAATTCACTGGAAATCCCAGACAAAAGGCTTAACAGTGACTATCTAAAAGACTATTATGCAGGTAAAATACGTTTAGGATCATTATTTGGTCCGTATGAAAATAATTTTTCAAATAAACTATCCAGTGATCCTCATTCAAAGGTAATTTTGAATGTAAATAATCTAACAGAACTAAATACCATCAGAATGCTTACTGCTATAGACTTTTATTGGAATGCTAATGATTATAATCCTGATAAATCATTATGGATAGTATTAAATCGTTTATATGGCAAAGAAAATGCTAAAAATCTAATCTACTTAAACGATGCTTATTATGGCTTATTAGAAATTTGCAGGAAAATGAAGGTAGATGGTGGGCATTTTAAAACCCTTAGAATGGCAAAAAATTTTAAAACAGATTTAGATAAATATTGGGATCTTGTGGAAAAAGGGATTGATAATGAAGATTTGATTAATGAATTATATGATTTGCTTGAAGTTACAGAGTTTGACTATAATAAAATTATTAAAGAAAATAAGTAAATAAAAAAGTACAACAATATGAATGTATGATCATGAAATTTATTAGTTTTGCACTCACATTTTTAGTATATGAAAGAAGAGTTTGAAGAAATATTTCACGATGAAGAAAGTAACGAGTTAGTAAATCGTTATGAGGAAATGCTAAAAAGTAATAAACAATACTTTTTTGATGTTTTTGAATTTGAAACAATAATTGATTATTATATTGATATAAATAAGGCTAATTATGCTTTAAATGTTGTGAAGTTCGCTTCACAACAACATCCTAATTCTATAAATATCCAGCTAAAAGAAGCACAAGTATTAATAGATAAAGGATTAGCTGCTCAGGCATTAAAACTTATTGATCAACTACAAAAAATAGAATCATCGAATAGTGATGTTTATTTAATCAAAGGAAGTGCTTTAAATGTATTAGGGAAATATACCGAAGCTGAAAAAGCCTTTGATATTGCCATAAACTTTACTTTTGAAGATAAAGTAGATGTTATACATTCGGTGGCTCAGTCTTTTGATCAAATAGGTCGGTATAAAACATCATTAAAGTATTTACTGGAAGCATATTACATTGATAGATCAAATATCGTATTATTATATGATATTGGTTATTGCTATGAAAAACTCGGTCAAATAGAAAAAAGTATTGATTATTATATACAATATCTTGACAGAGAGCCATTTTCAGAAAATGCATGGTATAATCTGGGGATACTTTATAATAAAAATGAGAATTATGAAAAAGCGATTGATGCTTATGAATTTGCATTAGCAATTAATCCTGAGTTTTCGGTTGCTTATTTCAATTTAGCAAATGCTCATTCAAATAATGAAGATTATCATAAAGCAATCATTAATTATAAAGAATATCTTAAAATTGATGACTCAAGTGTTGAAGTTTTAACTTTTATAGGAGACTGCTATGAGAGTCTGAACGAATACGATTTAGCTATAAACTATTACGATCAGGCCATTAGTAAGGACAAATATTACGCAGATGCGTTGTTTGGAAAAGCAAATATAATGCTTGCTCTGGATAAAGCGGATTTAGCTCTTACATATATCGAACGCGCCATACTTATTGATGAAGTAAATGCAGATTATTACTATATATTGGGCAATATTTTAAATCAAATTGATCAAAAAGAAAAAGCATTAAACGCTTTTAAAAAAGCGTATAGCATTAATCCTGATGAATTAGATTTTATATTGGCATTGGCAGAAGCTCTTATTAACGATAACAAAATCTCGGATGCTATTCTTTTATTAAACGAGTCAATAAAAGACAATGCAGATAATGCAATAATATATTATCAGCTTTCTGCTTGTTATTTTCTTGCATCAGAAAAAGACAAAGCACTAAAATGTTTTGAAAGTGGATTGAAAATAAACCCTAAAAAATATATGGAGATAATACTATTTTATCCTGATGCATTAGAAAATAATGATATTAACAACTTACTGGATGTGTATTATTTTAATAAGTAAAAAATATTAATTCATAAATCAGAACGGAATGATCTAAATTATTTTGAATCTTTCCGTTTTTTTAATTTTAATCGATGGGTAGTTTAAAAGAATATTTTTCATTCGTTTTTAAAGGTTTTGCAATGGGAGCAGCCAATGTAATTCCTGGTGTTTCTGGAGGCACAATTGCTTTAATAACAGGAATATTTGAACGTTTAATTAATGCAATTAAATCGTTTGATATTAAGGCCATTAAAATGCTTTTTAAAGGCGATATTAAAACACTCATTGATTATGTTGACCTATATTTTCTAATTGCTGTATTTTCCGGAGCAGTTGCAAGCGTTGTAAGTCTTGCCAAATTACTTGAATACCTTTTTCAAAATTATCCAATTTTTATATGGGCTTTCTTTTTTGGACTTATTTTGGCATCAGTCTATTTTGTTGGAAAAACAATAAAAAAATGGAATATCAGTATAATAATTACATTTGTTTTTGGTACTTCATTTGCATTAATCATTACATTTTTAAATCCTGCCACTCAAAATGATTCCTTTTATTATTTAATTCTATGTGGGATTGTTGCTATATGCAGTATGATATTACCAGGTTTATCAGGATCTTTTATTTTAATTCTTATGGGGAATTATGAACTGGTTATGATCAATGCAGTAAATGATCTTAATTTTATGATATTATTACCCGTGCTTATTGGCGCTTTTGGTGGCTTAATCGCATTTTCTCATATATTATCGTGGATTTATAAAAAGTACAAAGATCAGACTATTTCTTTACTTACAGGGTTCATATTAGGTTCATTAGGTATTCTTTGGCCCTGGAAGAATGAGATTTACAAAATAGACGATACAGGAGCTTTTGTATTAAAAAACGGAGAAAGAATCGTACAAACCTATGAACGGTTTATGCCCGACAAATTAAATTCAGAAGTATTTTTTGCAATATTTTTAATGCTTACAGGTATTTTTACTATATATTTGATAGAGAAATTTGCCAGAATTAAAGAATGATGCGTTTTTACGGTTTAATAGGAAAATCTATTGAACATTCTTTTTCAGCACAATATTTTAAAAAAAAGTTTGAAAAAGAAGGTATTGAAAATACTTTCTATCAACTATATTCCTTAGAGACAATTGATGAATTTAATACTCTAATTGGCGATTTCACTGAATTTTCAGGTTTAAATGTTACAATACCATACAAAAAAAGTATTCTACCTTTTTTAGATCAACTAGATAATGCTTCAAAAGAAATTGGTGCTGTTAATACAATCAAATTTGAATGGTTAAACAATAAATTAAGGCTTTTAGGATTTAATACCGATTACCTTGGATTTTTAGAAAGTATAAAACCAAATTTAAAAGAGCACCATCGTAAAGCAATAATTTTAGGATCTGGGGGGAGCTCTGCAGCAGTGGCATATGCATTAAATAAACTTAATATTGAATACACAATTGTTTCAAGAAACCCTAATGAAACTAATCAAATAAATTATCAGGATGTAGATAAAAAGCTTTTAAAGGGTCATAAGCTCATAATTAATACAACACCTTTAGGTATGCACCCCAATAATTCATCTTACCCTAATATTCCATATGAATTTATTGGAAAGAATCATTTTTTATATGATTTAATTTATAACCCGGCAGAAACAAAGTTCTTAACTCTTGGTAAAAAAGCTGGTGCAAAAATACAAAATGGACTCCAAATGCTTGAATTGCAAGCAGAATATTCATGGAAGATTTGGAATGATCTGTAGATTGCTTTTTCCTTTTTTAATCACTAACTTATTACGTTAAAAAAGTTTCAATTTAAAACTTGCTGTGTAACACATTTTGGCATGACATTATTCATAGGATTAATATCTTTAAAAAGCCTTTTTTGTTTAACTTTGCAAATAAATTAAAAATCAATCTAATTAACTGATAAACAATGAATTTACTTAATCAAATAAAAGAAAACGCGAAAAAGCATAACAAGAAAATAGTTTTGCCTGAATCTCTTGAAGAGAGAACCTTACAAGCCGCTGATATTATTATTGAAGAAAAACTTGCTCAGGTAATTTTAACAGCTAATCCTGACGAAATAAAAAAGGAAGCAGAACGATTAAATCTCAAAAATATCGATAAGGCAATCATTGTCGATCCAAAAAATCATGAAAAAAAGGATCAATACATTGATTTAATGGTTGAAATCAGAAAAAATAAAGGCCTTACTCGTGAAGATGCTTCAAAACTAGTTGAAGATCCTTTATATCTGGCAACTATTATGATCAAAAATGGCGATGCTGATGGTGAAGTTGCAGGTGCTGAAAATGCTACAGGCGATGTATTACGTCCAGCATTCCAGTATGTAAAAACAAAACCAGGCATTAGTGTTGTTTCAGGAGCATTTTTAATGATATTGAAAGATAAGCAATTCGGAGAAGATGGTTTAATGGTTTTTGCTGACTGTGCTGTACATCCTAATCCAACAGATAAAGAATTAGCTGAAATAGCAGTAGCGACAGGAGCAACCACAAGAGCAATTGCAGGAATTGAACCACGTATTGCTATGTTAAGTTTTTCAACTAAAGGTAGTGCAAAACACGAAATGGTTGACAAAGTTGTAAATGCAACAAAAATGGCTAAAGAAATGGATCCATCCTTAAAAATTGATGGTGA
>CAZPMA010000087.1:0-12959 GCA_964587535.1 uncultured Bacteroidales bacterium | reverse complement strand
AAGTAGCAATTTCAAAAGCTTTTTCAACACCTAAAGCACTTTCAATAATAGGCATGAAAAGAACAGGTCTTTTAATATTATGTTGTTTTTTTATTTCTTCAATTTTAACTTCCAATTGCTTTATCTGATCACCGCCTTCACATTTTGGCACAAGTAACATATGCACATTATGTGGCACAAGAAATTTAATATCTTCTAATCCCTTTGGAAACTGATTTATACGAACCATTCGCTCGGCACCATAAAAGTTAATTCCGCGCAATGCATTACGAACCAATAATTGAGCTTCTTTCTTTTTGTTAAATGCCACAGAATCTTCAAGGTCTAATATGATACCATTTGGATCATGAATTCCTGCGTTTATCATCATACTTGGAGTATTTCCAGGTAAATAAAGTCTGGAAAATCTGAATTGTTCCTTTTCAGAAGTGTAGTTGTTTTCCTCAATAAAATCCAATAAATATTCTTTATCTGTATCTATTAGTTCTTTTACAGCAGCTTCCATTCTGGCTGCAATAACTAATGGCAGCGCACCTTTATCTTCAACAGTTAAAAGAGCGTTCTCAATTTCGAAAAATTTAAGAATATCCCTACACAGTTTTTCATTTTCTGCTCCATACATTACTGACACTTTACTCTTCATGTCAATAACTATACCTCCTGAATCTTTTAGTTCAAGAGTTATAAAACAATCGGAGCGAACTTTTTTACCGGTATTTCCTGCACTAGCAATTTTATTACTCATTAGTGATTATTTTTAGAGTTGTTTTTTCAATTAATTACAAATATACTAATCGTAAATTGTTTTAAAAGTTAAGTTTTAATTTTCGATAATAATTTTTCAACAATTATAAAAAAGGGCCAACCAATAGTCGACCCTATATACTTTCAATATATATTTTTACATTAAGAAACTTAATAAAATACCAGCTCCTACAGCCGATCCAATAACACCAGAAACATTAGGTGCCATTGCATGCATTAATAAGTGGTTTGTAGGATCTGCTTTCAATCCTTCATGTTGAACAACACGGGCACTATCCGGCACAGCTGATACTCCTGCTGCACCAATTAAAGGATTAATTTTGTTATCACCACTCAAAAATACATTCATTAATTTAGCAAATAACAGCCCACCACAAGTTGCAATAATAAAAGACAATGCACCTAGTCCAAAAATCATAAGTGATTGTGGAGTCAAAAATACATCTGCTTGTGTTGATGCACCAACGGTTATTCCCAACAGAATAGTAACAATATCAATTAATGCATTTCTTGCCGTATCGGCTAAGCGCTTGGTTACAGTTGATTCTTTTAATAAATTACCAAAAAATAACATACCTAATAGTGGCAATGCACTTGGTGAAATATATGCAGTAAGAAGCAAACCTACTATTGGGAACATTATTTTTTCTAGCTTAGAAACTGCCCTTGGAGGTTTCATTCTTATTTTTCGTTCTTTTTTAGTTACTAACAGCTTCATAAAAGGTGGCTGAATGATTGGCACAAGAGCCATATATGAATAAGCTGCAATTGCAATAGGCCCAATCAAATGCGGTGCTAATTTCGATGATAAGAAAATAGCAGTTGGTCCATCAGCACCACCAATAATACCTATTGCTCCTGATTCTGCAGGAGTAAATCCTAAAAATAATGCACCAAGAAAAGTTAAAAATATACCTATTTGTGCAGCAGCTCCTAAGATCATTAATTTTGGATTTGATATTAGTGATGAAAAATCTGTCATTGCTCCGATACCCAAGAAAATAAGTGGTGGATAAATCCCTTGTCTTACACCAAAATACAGATAGTTCATCACACTACCTTCTTCGTAGATTCCAAGTTTTAAGTTAAATCCTTCAGCCTGAAAGAATGGGATATTTCCTATTATGATACCAAATCCAATTGGTATAAGTAACAATGGTTCGTAATTATATCGAATAGCAAGAAATATAAAGAAAATACCTACTAAAACCATTATTATATGCCCTAAAGTAGCATTAGGCACACCTGTAAACTCATAAAAATTGATTAAGCCAGCAAATGCACCTGAATAATTTTTAAACTGATCATTACCAATAATTATTTTGTTATTGTTAATTGTACCTACTTTTGGCGACAAGAGATTGTCAAATTCTAAATAAAGAATATTATCAATAATTTTCCATTCTCCGGAATATCGAGTTTTAACAGAGTCAAATTCAAAAGTTTCATCTTTACTAAATTTGTAACTTTTGTATCTTTTAGCTGTTCTATCGCTATCTTTACTAACTTTATATCCGTCTGCTTTATTTACCCATTTCCCATTAACTAAATTGCTTGATATATCAGCAGAATTCGCATTTAAGCTAATTAAAATAAAACTGAATGATATAAAAAGAAGAAACAGCTTTTTCATTTTATTCTTAATTATTTTCATAGACTAACCTATTTCAGCTAAAACATCATTTTGAAGAACAGCATCTCCTTCTTTTACTTTATAGCTAATTATTTTACCATCTTTCTCGGATTGTATATTATTCTCCATTTTCATAGCTTCCATAATCATTATAGTTTCTCCTTTTTTTACTTCATCACCCACCTGTTTTAATATCTTAAAAATATTTCCTGGCAGAGGTGCTTTTAATGAATATGTACTACTACTGATAGATTTTTTAATTTTACTATCCTTTCTGTCAACCGGAACCTGTTGACGCACTAAAGTTGGTGTTTTTGTAGTTTTCACTTCCTGGTGATATTCTACCTCGTATTTTGTTCCATTTACTTCAATTTTGGCAATATCGTCTTCGAACTTTTTGATCTCGACATTATATTCATTACCACTTATTGTAAATTTGAATTTTTTCATTTTTGTTTATTATTTTCTTGGCCAAACTCTTAATCCATAAATTTTAGAATTCCATGGCGAATATGTTTTTTTAACACGTTCAATAGTAATAACATTACTTTCTTCGTCGTGCATTTCATCAAAAAACATGTATAAAGCCATCGAAATTGCTGCACTCACATCTCCAGATATATGCAAATCATCATCTGAAATAATTTCTTTTTTGGTTTTTTCTCTCAGCTTTTTACGAGTGTTATAATATATAAGCTTTGGTATTTGATTGAATACCATAACTAATAACACTAAAGCAGCAAACACTATTAGCCATCCTACAATTGCAATTGTATATCCACCATCAGCTGCAGCTGTTACATCTAGTCCTATTTTCCCAATTGTTGTAATCATATGAATTGTTTTTTATAATGGGATATTTGAATGTTTTTTAGGAGGATTAGTATCCTTTTTAGTTTGTAACATTTCAAATGCACGTATAATTCTAAATCGAGAATTTCTAGGTTCAATCACATCATCAATGTAACCCATGCTTGCAGCTTGATAAGGATTTGCAAATTTCTCCTTATATTCAGCTTCTTTTTCTGCAATAAATTTGGCTCTTTCCTGAGGATCTTCAATAGCACTTAATTCTCTTCCATATAAAACTTCAACAGCTCCTTGAGCCCCCATTACAGCAATTTCAGCACTCGGCCAAGCATAATTAATGTCGCCACGTAGCTGTTTAGAACTCATTACATCGTGTGCTCCACCATATGATTTTCTTAAAGTAATAGTAACTTTTGGCACTGTTGCTTCACCATAAGCAAACATTAATTTAGCACCATGAGTAATAATTCCGCCATATTCCTGATTACTTCCCGGCAAGAAACCTGGTACATCAACAAGCGTTAAAATTGGAATATTAAATGCATCACAGAAACGTACAAAACGAGCTGCTTTTCGGGATGCATCGATATCAAGAACCCCTGCTAAAAAGTTAGGTTGATTAGCAACTATACCCACGGGCATTCCATCAAATTTAGCAAAACCAACAACAATATTTTTAGCATAATGTCTGTGTATTTCTAAAAACTCACTACTATCAACCATTGAATAAATTACGTCCTTTACATCATATGGTTGATTTGGGCTTTCAGGAATAATTTCATTTAAAGCATCATCCAAACGGTCAATAGGGTCATTACATTCTGTTGCAGGTGGTTCTTCAAGGTTATTTTGTGGTAAATAACTTAATAATTTTCTAATTAATAGTAGTCCTTCTTCTTCATCTTCAAGCATAAAATGCGATACACCAGATTTTGACGAATGAACATTAGCACCACCTAAATCTTCTGTGGAAATTTCTTCACCTGTAACTGTTTTAACAACTTTTGGTCCAGTTACAAACATGTAACTGGTATTTTCGGTCATCATAATAAAGTCGGTTAAAGCAGGAGAATATACAGCACCACCGGCACACGGACCAAAAATTGCAGATATTTGTGGAATAACACCAGATGCCATGATATTTCTTTGGAAAATATCAGCATAACCGGCTAAACTGGTTACCCCTTCCTGTATTCTGGCACCGCCACTATCATTTATTCCAATTACCGGTGCTCCAACTTTCATTGCCATATCCATCACTTTGCAAATTTTCTTTGCAAAAGTTTCTGATAATGAACCACCAAATACTGTAAAATCCTGTGCATAAACATATACAACTCTGCCGTCGATAGTTCCAGCACCTGTAACTACACCATCACCAAGTATTTTTTGTTTATCCAATCCAAAATTGGTACATCTGTGTGTTACGAACATATCATATTCTTCAAAACTACCTTCATCTAAAAGAATCTCAATACGTTCTCTGGCTGTCATTTTGCCTTTTTTGTGCTGAGAATCAATTCTTTTTTCTCCACCACCTAATTTGGCTTGTGCTCTTAAATCAATAAGTTGCTTAATTTTATCTTGCTTGCTCATCTGGTATAAATGAAATTATTTTTGCTTTATTTGGTATTATTTGTTTTTATCTTCGCAAAGCTCTGTTAAAACTCCAAATGTTGACTTTGGATGTAAAAAAGCTATCTCCAGTCCTTCTGCACCTTTTCTTGGATTTGAATCAATCAAACGTACGCCTTTTTCTTCTGCTTTTTTTAATTTTTCTTCGATATTATCAACAGCAAACGCAATATGGTGTATTCCTTCTCCCTTTTTCTCAATAAACTTACCAATTGGTCCTTCAGGATCTGTTGATTCTAACAACTCTATTTTAACTTCTCCAACTTTTAAAAAAGCTGTTTTAACTTTTTGGTCTTTAACTTCTTCAATATTGTAGCATGTAAGACCTAATACTTCTTCGTAATACTTGATCGATTCATCAAGGTTTTTTACTGCAATTCCAATGTGTTCTATGTGTGAAGGTTTCATATTTAAATATTTTTATGCAAAAGTATTGATAATTCAGTAAAAGAGACCTATTATTTAAAGTCAAAATTTATGCTTTAAAATATTGTTTTTTAACATATAACTTTTTTTATCAGTATTTTTTCGAACAATTTAGCAAGTTATAAAACAATACGCTGTATATCAATTTTTTAAAAGACATTTTTATTCGAATATCCTTAACATGATATTTATCAGGTATTTGTTTATTAATAATCTTGTACATATTTTTGCAATCTTGGTATAAAAGCGACTTCAAAAATCAACCAATTAGAATAATGAAAACATATTTTTATCATATTAAGCTTTTTTTAAAACGCTTTCTCTTTTTACTTTTAATGTTTTCATTATCAAGGTTAATATTCTATCTGTTTAATACAAATCATTTTTCTGGATTAAACTTTTTTAAACTTCTCAAAATATTTATTGCAGGTATAAGATTTGATATCTCAGCTCTCTATTATTTTAATATTTTATTTATTTTTTTGAGTTTAATTCCTGGCAATTTTAAAAATACTAAACTTTATCAAAAAATAGTATTTATAGTATTTGTCCTTGTAAACTCATTATTATTAGCAACAAATTATACGGATACTAAATTTTTTGAGTTTGAAAATAAAAGACTCACATTTGATGTCTTTTCTGGAGTATGGATGGGAAAAGATTTTATTAACTTACTTCCGCGTTTTGTTCTTGATTTTTGGTATCTGATATTAATATGGATATTTAATATTTATATACTTTTAAAATTTTACCCAAGATTTAAAAACAAAGTAGAAAAAGATTCTTTTACCATTAAAAATATTTTTTATCAAACATTGGTGTTTATTTTTTTAATGGGATTAGGTTTACTTGGAGGTCGCGGTGGACTGCAACTTGTACCTTTGCGAATAATCCATGCTGCAAAATATACAACTGCGAACAACGTTCAGCTTGTTTTGAATTCGCCATTTACAATAATGAAATCGATGAGTTCAAAACCATTAAAACCCAAAAAGTATTTTAAACCCATTAATTTAGATTCAGTATTTACTCCACTGAAGAGTTATCCTGTAAAAAACACTGAAAATAAACAAAATGTAGTAATTATAATTTTAGAAGGTTTTTCAAGAGAATATATAGGATCACTTAATGATACTAAAGGATATACTCCTTTTTTAGATTCGTTAATAAATGAAAGTTTAGTTTTTACACAGGCATATTCAAATGGCAAATTATCAATTGAAGCTATTCCATCAATTCTTGCTGGTTTCCCTGATTTAATAAAAGGGAATTATATAACATCTGAATATGCAAATAATACATTAAATGCCATACCAAATTTATTAAAAGAAAAAGGATACTATAGTGCTTTCTTTCATGGTGGATTAAATGGCACATTCGGATTTGATAAATTTTCAAACCTAATTGGTTTTGATAAATATTATGGTAAAGATGAATATCCAAACAAAGAAGACTTTGATGGTTATTGGGGAATTTATGATGAACCATTCTTAAAATATTTTGGTAAAGAACTTATCACATATGATCAGCCATTTTTTGCTGCAATTTTTACTTTATCATCACACCACCCATACAATATCCCTAAAAAATATAAAGGTAAATTTCCAAAAGGGAGCTTAAAAATTCATGAATCTATTGGATATGCTGATTATTCTCTGAAACAATTCTTTAAATCAATTCAAAATTACGACTGGTACCATAATACATTGTTTATTATGGTAGCCGACCACACCGCACAAGCTGAGAAAGTTAAAACTACACAGAACTTAAATTTATTTTCAATACCAATAATTTTCTATCATCCTTCAGACAAACGTTTTATTGGCAAATGCAATTCAGTTGCTCAACAAATTGATATTTTTCCAACTATAATGGACTATTTAGATTATACTGATCCCTTTATAAGTTTTGGGAATAGCTTATTAAGTGACTCTGCTAACAGATACTTTATAAATTACTCAAACGGAATTTATCAAATTCTGGAAAATAATATTTTACTTCAATTTGATGGATATAATACAATAGGAATTTATGAATTTGATGAAACAAGAACAATCTTTAAGGATATTACAGATAATAAAATGACATACATTGATACTGAAAATAAGCTAAAAGCTATCATACAATCGTATCAGGAAAGAATTATTCATAACAGTTTTTCAATAAAAAAATAATAAATCAGGCGACTTGCCTGATTTATTAAGAATACTAATGATGACCTTCAAATTTAAATGAAACTTTTACTTTTGCACGATAAGCTTCTACTTTACCATCGTTTAATTGCATATCCAATTCTGAAATTTCAGCAATACGAAGGTCTCTAAGTGTTTCAGCAGCTTTTGCAACAGCATTAGCAGCTGCTTTTTCCCATGATTCTGAACTAGTTCCCACTAATTCGATAATTTTGTAAACTGTGTCTGGCATAATAACTCCTATTTTTTATTTAAAACCCATTTTGGAAAGTAGTATAAAGTTATGAATATTGATCTTCAATGTCAATTAGTAATTTGCTATCTTTATTTTTTAATACTTTTAACTATGGATTATAAAAGAATAGAAACAGAGTTTCCCTTAGTAACAGAAGAGTGGGGCTGGAAATATCATCATTTAGGAATTCCGGTTAAAGATCCTATTCCAGGCGAAAGGCATATCCCACATTTGGGATTATATGTGAAAGGTTTTGATACCAGTCCATTTGGAATTGAGTTAATGCGTTTTGAAGATCATTGTCCGTTTGATGAAATAATCAAAACCATTCCACATATAGCTTTTGTAGTTCCCGATATTAATGAAGCAATCAAAAATTTTGAAGTGATTGCTGAGCCTAACAGTCCAATGCAAGGTGTTAAAGTTGCCATGATCATACATAATGGTGCTCCCATTGAATTAATGGAATTTGAAAAATAGAATTAGATATGCTTACATGGCAAACAAAAAACGGATCTAAAATTAAACTTCTGAAAATAGGAATTACTAATTGCTATTTGATTAATTGCAAGCATGTAAATATCTTGGTAGATTCAGGACCCAAAAAAAAATCAAAAAAAGTAGTCTCATTGCTAAAAGAAAATTTACAAGATGGTGAAACTCTTAACTATCTTTTTTTAACTCACACCCATTTTGATCATTCACAAAATACAAGAAAGATTAAGGAAATATTCAATCCGGAGATAATTGTACACAAATCAGAAGCAAATTGTGCGAAAAAAGGCTATACTCCAATACCTGATGGAACCTGGCCAATAACAAGAATGATTTCCAATTTAGGAAGACGAATTGTACCACAAATAGCTAAATACAAGCCATTTAATCCGGATATAATAGTTGATTCTGAATATCTGATTAATGATGTTCCGGAATTGAAAATTATTGAAACTCCTGGTCATACAACAGGATCGATAAGTTTAATTGTTGACAATGAAATAGCTTTTGTAGGAGATACAATGTTTGGTCATTGGAGAAGAACTATTCTGACACCTTTTGGAAATGATGTTCCGGAAATGTATAAATCATGGCAAAAACTTTCTGATACAGAATGTAGCTTATTTCTTCCTGCACATGGAAAAGCAATTAATATAGAGAAATTAAAACTTGAAATAAAAAAAGAGAAAGCTTAATGCTTTCTCTTTTTTATTTAATTAACCCTAAACCTAAAATGATTCGTATTCACTATCCAGTTTTTTATCGTCTAATTTCAATTCAAATCCAGTTGTATTTTTGACTAAATTTCCTTTAAAACTTTCTTGTTTCTTAAAATTATGTTCATTTGCTTTAAATTTCTTAAGTTTTTTCCCAGAATCTTTATAAGTCTTTTTTTGACCTGTAGAAAAATATGAAATATGATCTTTTAACTGTTGAGCCTGACTTGCTAATTCTTCAGAACTTGTAGCTAACTCTTCTGATGCGGCCGCATTTTGTTGTGTTACTTGATTTAGTTGTTGTATTGCATTATTCACCTGATCAGCTCCTGAATTTTGTTCTAAGCTGGCAGCAGATATTTCCTGAACTAATTTTGCTGTTTTAGCAATTTCTGGTATAATCTTAGCCATTAACACTCCAGCTTCTTCTGTTACTCTTAAGCTTTTATCTGACAAGCTAACAATCTCATCAGCAGCAACTTTACTTCGCTCCGCAAGCTTCCTAACTTCAGCAGCAACAACTGCAAACCCTTTACCATGTTCTCCTGCACGTGCGGCTTCTACTGCTGCATTTAAAGCCAAGATATTTGTCTGGAATGCAATATCATTCACTACAGAAATCTTATCTGCAATTTGCCTTATTGAATTTAAACTTTCTTGAGCTGCACCAGCTACTTTCTCAATACCATTTGCGGCTTCAATGGATATTTTTTCCGTTTGTTGCGCATTATCTGCATTTTGCTGAATATTTGAAGCCATTTCCTCCATCGAAGAAGAAACTTCCTCAGCTGATGAAGCCTGTTCACTAGCCCCCTGTGAAAGTTGCTGTGAACCGGAACTAACCTGTTGACTGGCGGAAGCAATATTATCGGCACTTACATCAACACTTTCAACGATTTCGCGAAGTTTCATTACCATTTGATTTAGTGTAAAAGCTAAATCACCAACTTCATCATTTTGTTTAGTATCAAAAGTAGCGGTTAAATCACCTTCAGCAACTTTTTTTGCAAAATCAATACCTTTAATAAGCGGATTAGTTATGTTTCGTGCTATTATTGATATAAACAATGCTATAATAAACAGTCCTGCAGCTCCTAATACAATGATTGTTATGAACTTACTTTTTGCTTCTTTTAAGATTTCATCTTTATCTACTTCGATACATACACTCCAAGGTGTTATTGCTTTACCTATTTTTATTGGCACATATGATCTATAAACACTTTTTTGGTTAATATAAGAAATATCTTCATTAAAATATTCTTCGCCCTTACTTACTGCTTTTTTGATAGCATCCTGGTCCTTTTTTACATAATCAAAGTATTCTTTATTTATGAAAGACTCGTCCTTATGAGCTGCAACAATTAACTGATTTGAAATTATTACAGCAAAACCCGAATTAAAAAGACTTACTTCATTACAAATTTTTTGAAGTTCTGTAAGCTCAAAATCAATCCCTGTAACTCCTAAGAAAACATTATTTTCAACTATCGGAACAATGAATGAAGTTTCAAAAAACTCCTTATCACTATTTTCTGTATAGCTGTAATAGTATGGTTCCAGGATAGTCTCTTTTTTAGTACTTTTAGGAATAGCATAATAGTCTTCTTCATCCACATTTTCGCTTGTAACTATATCGCTAATCACGATTCTTCCATTATCTCTAAAATAGGTATTAGAATATCGGCCTTTTTGATCTGCTCCAACTGTGAACTCATATTCTTTATCTTTTCCGTCCCAGGCATTATACTCCCACTGTGTCCATACGGAAAGGAAATTTGAATTTTCTTCTAATGTATTAATTAAAATCTGGTTTGTATTTTTTCGTTCTGTCATTCCAGATTCCTTTAGAGCATAAAAATTGTTTGCCAGACTTCTAGTAACGAGAACCCCTTCTGAAAAAAAAGATTCTGTCTCATTTGCAACACTGCGTGCTGTTACAACAGCTAATTGTTTAGCTTTTTTAATAGCATCATTACGAGTTGAAATCGCAAGGTAAATAATAATTATAGCAAAAATGACAAATACACTTAATAGTATAAAAAGGATCATTTTTGAACGCAATGAAAATCTTATATTATTCATATTTTTATATATATTTAAATTAAAAAGTAATACCTATAACAAAAAATACATTTTCATCTCTTGGATTAAATATCAGAGATCCCATAAAAGGAATATTAAAGTTATCTGTGATATTAATTTCCTTTGATAATGAACACCCAACATTAATGATTCCAGGACCAGTGGCATACATACCTTCCATTGGAGTACCTCCGATAAATACATTTAAATCCTGATCTGCAATATTAAATTCATAGGCTAATTCAAAATATAATGAATAATAATTATCTCCATTATCATCTTTATCGGCACCATAAAAAAATACGCTGGAAGTAATTTGTAAAGGAATACTAAAGTCACCTAAAACCAAAGATGCTTCATATGCATGTCCTGTGGTATCATTCTTATATTTGAAGTATCCATTCTCTATGGCTGTTTCATCCATTACAAAATAATCCCATACAGAAAGAGTAAAATAGCTAAAACTATAACTGGCAAAAAGGTCGATTTCTCCAAAGTTTGTGGAGTTACTGTACGATCCCCATGCTCCAATACTAAAACTTTCATTAGCATTAGTAAATGTAATATTTGGCTGAATATTAGGTGTAGCACTTAGAGATAAGCCTCTCCAAACATAACGGTTAACCATATCAACACCTACATCTAAACTACTTTTCTTTACTTCAGTATCTTGAGCAAACGATATACTATTTATTAATAAAAGTATTAAAGTTGCCAGAAATAATTTATAAAACCTTTTCATATTATTAATAAAATTCATAGTTGATAAGTTTAAGTTAATTATTTTATTGCTTCTTTTTTAAGTCACTTAGTTCCTTGCTTGTAAAAAGTTTAACCAAATCAAGAATCATAATGAAATGATCATTTAATTTAGCAACTCCTGATATAAATTCTGATTTGTAAGTTGATCCTATACTTGGTGATGGTTCGATTACTTTATCATCAATTTCATTTACTGCAACAACAGAATCAACTAAAGCTCCTACATGAATTATTTCTTCTTTAATATCTAAATCCATAACAACTATGCATGTGCTATCAGTATATTCAGTTGGCGACATTCCTAATTTTATTCGTGTATCTATAACAGGAAGTACCATGCCTCTTAAATCAATAACACCTTTCATATATTCAGGGGCCTTCGGTACTTTTGTAATTTTTTGTAACTCTAATATATTTAATACCTTGCTAACATGTGCTCCATATTCTTCATTTCCTATTTTAAATGTTAAATAGGATTCTATTTTTGATGTGCTTTGAATATTCATATTGCTTATATTATTAAGTGTGATTAGTTAAAATGTTTCGTATTCTGAATCAAGTCGGTCTCGTGAATCCAATTTAATATTCACCCCTTTGTAACTATGATCAGCCTTTTGTGAAGCTGTACTACTTTTCTTATGCTCAGTAAATCTTGTCTGTTTTTTTTGTAAATTATTTTTATAAACATTTACCTCCTTTAATTTAAAGAAACTGATAATATCACTTAATTGCTCAGACTGACTTGCCAGTTCTTCAGACCCAGTTGCTATTTCTTCACTAGCTGCTGAATTCTGCTGAGTTACATTATTTAGTTGCTGAATAGCTCCATTAATTTGATCAGCACCTGAATTCTGTTCCATACTAGCAGCTGAAATTTCCTGAACAAGTTTAGCAGTTTTTTCAATTTCCGGGATAATTCTCCCCATTAATTCACCTGCATCTTCAGTTACTTTTAAACTGTGACCAGATAAGTCATTTATTTCATCAGCAGCAACTTTGCTTCTTTCTGCCAATTTTCGTACTTCTGCAGCAACAACAGCAAATCCTTTACCATGCTCCCCAGCTCTGGCTGCTTCAACAGCAGCATTTAATGCTAAAATATTTGTTTGAAAAGCAATATCATTAACTATGGTAATCTTTTCTGCAATTTTTCTTATTGATGTTAAGCTTTCTTGAGCTGCACTGGCAACTTGAGCAATTCCTTC
>CAZPMA010000086.1:0-13054 GCA_964587535.1 uncultured Bacteroidales bacterium | reverse complement strand
TTCTTCCTTTTCTGTTTCCGATTATTTTTTTATACAGGCATATAATCATTTTCCAATGCAGAATTATATGCAAAACAAGTAATACAACCAAAGCAATTGCTATCCATAAATGAATAGCTCCCCATTCATGACGATCTAATCCCCAGAAGCTTAAGTCTACATTTCTGCCATATTTTATCCAACGTTCTTCGCCTGAAAGCAAAATATATTTAATTAGTAAACCTACTCCTGCAAGTATTGCCATTAAAGCAAACATAATGACATCAATAATAAAATTAATTTTCACTTTCATAGCTTTCAGGATTTAAGTTAAACATTTATTCCTTTAAGAACAATATCATTTTCTTTTACTTCTAAATCGTTAGCAATTACTTTACATTTAGCTTTTAGCATAAAAAATACAGATCGCTTTACTTGTGATAATCCTTCGTAATTTCCCTGTCCTTTGCTAATTACAATATCTGCTTTTTCAAATCTGTTCAAAAAATCATTATTACATAAATTTAATATGGTTGCAGGTGCAGTGCTACCAGATGATATTATTTCTGCGACTTCGTTTAATCCCGATGCACGAGCATCATCAATAATACAATCGTTAATAACTGGCACTTCACGTACAACAAAAGTTGCAGGTTTACCAATCTGTTCAATTAAAATACGGTCAAAAACACTTTCGCCGGCATTATCACCTAGATATAATATTGATTTTGCTTTATTCAGATGCTCTTTAAAAGCAATATAATCAAAAGCTGCAAATTTCTGTTTTAATATCTTTTGAATATCTTCTTTAATGTCGAACTTTTTATTTACTCCCAGATCAATCACATTTCCTGCAACAGCAATTCGAATGGCTGTTAATAAAGGATCATCTGATTTTTTGACTAAATCTTTCAGCTCAGGATATAAATCTAAAGCTTCCTGTATGTTTCTTTGTTTTATTTCTTTGTAAGGGTCATAATTATGAGTCACTTCCCTGATCTTATGATAGATAAGATTCCCAGTTTCAGGTGGTGTATTTTCCATCGATACAGTTTTAATCATATCACCGACGGAATCAAGTACAGTCTTAATTTTTTGATCATCATCAGTCGCAAGCTTAGCTGTTCGATAAGCCTGTTGCATAAAGCAAGGAATACAAGCTAAATAAGTTTTCATTTATCATCAAAGTTTAGCACCATTCCGGCTTTAATATGCTTTATTTCAAACTCATTATAAAAAGCACATAATGCAGGTAATTCTGTGCAATGTGAAGGGTATATTTCTTGTATATCCTGTGATTTTATATATTTTATTGTTTCTTGTGTTTGCTTGTTGTTGTACTTTAAATGAAATCCACCAATAACAGCCCTAATCTTGTCAATTCCGGTTATTTTTTTTGCGTATTCAATAATATTACAGATACCTGAATGTGCACAGCCGGAGATCACAATAATTTCATCATTTAATTTAATTACTAAACCAGAATCATCAGTTATAAAATCTTCTTTTTTGTTATCAAGCTCAAAAGTTGTTGTTTGTGCTTCGAAATTATTTAAACGCGGAATTTCACCTAAGAAAAACATATTCTTTGAAATTTCGTATGGTAAACGGGTATATAAAAGATCAAAATTAACTTTTAAGTCATTTTCACTTAGCTCAAGGCCAATATTTTCCGAACCGCCTTTCCTGTATCTCTTTTGAAAAACATCAGGGTGACAAATTAACTTTTTATCTTTTATAAATCGTAAGCCATCGCCATGATCCCAGTGCCCATGACTCAATACAACAGTATTTACATTATTAATATCCAGATTTAATTGTTTAGCATTTTGCAGAAAAACATCTGAATGACCTGTATCAAATAAAATATTGGCATCGTGCTCGATATAATACGACAAGCCATGCTCGGCAAGGAATTTACCTGAAGCAGTATTTTCGGTCAAAATGTAAAGTTTCATATTGCGATTTTAGCTTAATCAATAACTGTTTTTAATATTCCGGATTTAATGGTAAATAATTTATACCCTGAAGTAAAATTATCCAGTTCATCCAAAATCCAGTGCAAATAATTTTCAATAGCACTTAATGCATCAATTAAATTATCTGACAATACTTTTACAGGAATAAAATATTCATTTACCAGTTTCAGATTTTTCCCAAAATCTTTCGAAACAATTACTTTAATTTCATTCGAGATCAGATCTTTAAATATTGCATCAGTTTTTAAATTCGATTCTGTTAATTCCTTTTCTTTAATTTCCCGTTTATTTTCTATTTCTCCATCATATTCAATCTTACTACCATTTAACTTATAAACCAGGAATTTATCTGCTTCACCAAAAAATCGATTATTAAAAGAAAGATCATTATTTACAGCAAAAGCAAATTTTAAAGTCATATTATAGTTTTTTTAAATTTATATGTTTTCTAGCTTCACCCTTTCCCCATTCGTCTTCTATATTTTTTAATGATTCTTGTATTTTTTTAATTCCTTGCACTATAGATTCCTTGTTCATTAACACACAAACAAATTTCTTTTTCACACGCTGAATATTTGGCCCAAAATTTTTTGAAACAAGTACCTGTATTTCTTCATCTTTAAACAGGTTTACTACTCCTTTAGCCTTTTTAGGGTCGGCATGAATATGTTCATCGTCTTCTTCAGTTGTATTGATAATTCTTTTTAGAAAATCAGCTTTATCTTTAACAATTTCGTAAATATCGTAATACTGAGCATCACCAAAGTGCCTATCCATAAAATTTTTACCATTATCCGTTGCAAAAGCTATTTTCATTCCCCTATTTATTTTTTTTAACTGTTAATAATCTCACGTATTTTTTAAAATAAAACTTCTCTATCGGGTGAATAAAACCATACTCAGCCAAAATGCTTGCCCAATCTCTTTTAATGTAATCAAATGCATATTTGCATTCTATTTTTTTGAAAATAAATCGGTGATGAGCAGGCATTTTTTTCATATCGAACTCAGCAAAATCAAGAATATGAAATTTACCACCAGGTTTTAAGTTATCATAAGCATTTTGGATTAACGTCATTCTTACTTCATGTGGAAAACCATGAATAACAAAACTGATAAAAACCCGATCGAACTCCTGATCTAATTTAAAAGGTTGATCTATTCTTTTATTGACAAATTTAATGTTTGAGAATTCTTTTGTATTCTCGTTAAACTGGCGTTGCATATTCTCTGAAATATCTAATCCAACCAACAAAGCCTTATCAGATAAATACTTATTCATTAATAAAATATTTCTACCTGTACCACATCCTAAATCAAGAACCTTATCGTTTGGTTCAAGATTTAGATTCTCAATGGCTTTATTAATAAAAGCCTTATAAGTTCCAAATGAGCCGATATTCATTATTTTATCGTAACGTTTAGAAACAAAATTGGATAATTCAACTCCAGAATCAGGATATAATCTTTCCATATTTTTTATTTAAAATGATTTAAAAACCCTTGCTAAAGAAAAGCCAGGAGCATCTACAGCAAGGTCTAAAAAATATCCGAATGGAGTTTGATTTACTAAATATCCAGTATTTACCAAACGTTCTTCTACTTTGTTGAACAATGCTTTTGTAAATTCTGGATCAGCTTTACTTTCAGAAAGATGTGCAAATGAATGCAAGATTATATGTTTTGTTTCATTTTTTCCTGCAACCCATTTCAAGTTTTTTAGTAGTTTTTTAATAACTTCATTTTCTTTCTCTACATCTTCTTCTTCAACCTGAATAAATGCAGTCTGAACATTTTCACATTCCTTACCTTCAGCAACATCAGGCATTGATTCCAATGTTTTTACTGTCGGATTATAAGAAAATCGTTTTGTATAAATCATTAATAACTTCATGCTTGATTCGTTTTTAGCTTGTTATATAGAGTAGTTCGAAAGTTCTATTTTGTTATTTTATTGATGATCATTTCAGCAGCTTTAATTAATACTGTTTTAGTTGGTGCACTTGTTAACAATGGATGCGAACCAATTTGGAAAGAAACCAATTCAAAAACAGTTACACCCTTCTGAATTGCTAAACTAATTGTATTAATAATCTCTCCTGCAGACTTACCACCCCATACTTCACCACCAAGTATTGATCCATCAATTGGCGATGCAAATAATTTTACTGTTAAAGAGTTTGTTTCTTCGAATGTAGGATGCGTATCAATATCTGTAAACTCAGCAGAAACGTAATCGATATTTGCTTCTAAGGCATTACTATCGTTTACACCAGCAGCAGCCATCGAAACACCATTAATTTCAGTGGAAAATACAGCTAATGTGCCTACAAAGTTTTTTCTAATTCGCACTCCAAATAAATTGTGCCCTAACACACGTGCTTCGGCAGTAGCAGTAGATGCAAGCATAATATTATCTGTACGTCCGGTTAAGAAACCAATGGTTTGCGAACAATCACCAACAGCACAAACATCTTTCACTTTAGTACGCTCATAATTATCAACTACAATAGCGCCCATCTTATTTAATTCCAAACCTGCTTTTTGAGCTAATTCGTTATTGGGTTTGTAACCAATAGCCATAATCACAGCATCAGCTTCTACTTCTTCGCCAGAAGAAAGACTTACAGAAGTGACATTTCCATCTTTGCCGTTAAGCTTCTCAACACGAACCAAAGTTTTAACATTCACATTTGTTTGCGATAAAGTTTCAGTAGCTATTTTGCTTAAGTCTTTCGAGAATGCTTTTGAAAAACAATATTGTTCACTTTCAATTAAAGTTACGTTTTTACCTGGATTCAATGCTAACTGCTCAGCGACTTCAGCTCCAATAAATCCACCACCTATTACTACAATATTTTGTTTTGATTCTAATTCTTTATAAACCTGTTGAATATAATTGTAGCTTTTTTTAATGTAAAAAACATTATTTAAATCATACCCGGGTATAAAACTTGGTGTAACTACTTTCGATCCTGTTGCAAAAACCAATTTTTCATAAATAAATTCTTGGCCATTAGCAGTTTTTACAAGCTTTTCGTTAAAGTTAACATCTTCAACTTTTTCTGTAATTACTTCGCCACCTAAATCAATAAATGGCTTAGGACCCATTATATTCTTTTCAACACCCCCAAGTTTATGGAAAATATAAGGAATACCACAAGGAACCAGTCCTTTTTCTTCTTCCTTAAACATTAACATTGATTTCTCAGGGTTTTGTTTTTTCGCAGTTACTCCTGTTATAATCCCTGCAGGGCCACCGCCAATTATAATTACATCGTATTTTTTCATTTCTTTAAAATCCTTTTAATTCATTGTTTTTATATGCTTCATAAGCCTGTTTTACACTCATCTCTCCGGCTCCAATAAAAGATTTAACACCTGCTTTTTCTAAAACAGCAGCTGCATTGCCACCAGGACCATTCCCTGTAATTAATACCTGTGCACCCAATTCAAATAATTTCTGGGAAGTTTTTGGTCCTGCACCGTGAGCTTCGTTTTCAATTTCCCGATTGTCGAATGATTCAAACTGATCTTTTTCTTCATTGTAAACCAAAATAAATTCTGTTCTACCAAATCTTGGGTCCATTTGTGATTTCCAATCTGTTCCTTTTGCTGTAAATGCTATTTTCATTTCCTATTATTTTTATGTATATCTTTCTAATTCGTTTACAATTTTATTTTACTCTATTGCATCTTTTAATTGCCATTAGCTATTAGCTGTTAGTCATTAGCTTCTAGCTAAATCTCACTACATCTCATTATCTCCATTTCCCTTCTCTCAAACGCTGACAGGACCTTCGGACGCTGTCGGGTTTTTGCATTTCACCTATTTACTAATTCACTATTTCACCAGCTCCTTAACTTTCTCCCAACTTTCAACTATCTTATCTCGTAACTTACCATTATCATATTCAACAATGGTTTGTCCGTTAGTCATTGCTTTTGTAAAATTTTCATCATAAGGTAAACTTGCAATATGTTGGATTGATTCCTTATTTAAGAATTCTATTATCTCTTTAGTTACATCCAGATTTATATCTGATTTATTGATTACGCAACCTGCCTGAATATTAAATTTATGCACTAATTCATAAACCCTTTTTAAATCATGCAAACCTGAAACAGAAGGTTCTGTAACCAATACCACAAATTTTGCCCCCGATAAAGATGAAACTACGGGACATCCTATACCAGGTGATCCATCAACTATTATAAATTCTTTATTGGTTTCTTCGGCAATTCGTTTTGCTTCGTTTTTAACCTTAGCAACCAATTTACCGGAATTTTCGGCACCAATTCCCAATTTAGCATGAACCATTATATTTTCAACTTTTGTTGAAGATATATACCAATCACCTACATTCTGATTACGCATTTTAATTGCATCAACAGGGCATACTTTTTCGCAATAGCCGCATCCTTCACAATTTAATGAACTGATTGTATGTTGATTATCAATAATGGGAATTGCATTAAACCTGCACTTATCGGCGCAGATACCACAATTTGTGCATTTGTGGGGATCAATTTCAGCAAGCACCCCACTGTAAAAGTTTTCCGATTTTTCAACAATCGGTTTCATCAGTAAATGCATATCGGCAGCATCCACGTCGCAATCGGCAATAACAGCATCTTTCCCTGCTAAAACTGATAAAGAAGCTGTAAATGATGTTTTGCCTGTTCCACCTTTGCCTGAAATAACTACTATTTCTTTCATTTTACCAGCTCCATTTTATAGTTTAATATAAAATTCTTTATCTCCACAAATTGCTCTCTGATTTCAGGAATCTCTAAAATCAATTGTCCTTTCGAATATGTTTCTGCAACTTTTCTGCTATTTGGAATTTTTGACAAGATTTGTACATTCTCCTTTTCACAATAGTCAATCACATCATCATTCCCTAAACCATATCTGTTAATGACAACTCCAAAGTCTTTATTTAGCTCTTTCATTGTTTCCACAGCCAATTTCAAATCGTGTAATCCAAAAGGAGTTGGTTCTGTAATTAAAATTACATAATCAACATCTTTCGTTGCTTCAATTACGGGACAAGAAGTTCCCGGTGGGGAATCAAATATCTTGATATAATTATCATCAAATTTTTGATCAATATAGTCAATGGTTTGTGCAATTAGCGGAACAGCTTGTTCTTCACCAATATCCAAACGGCTTTCGATAAAAGACATTTTTTTAGATTCAAATTCTTTTACCACTCCCATCTTTCTTTTACTCATTGGTAAAGATTGAGTTGGACACAATTCAGAACATGCAAAACAACTATGGCATAACTCAGGAAAAACCATGATTTGTGGTCCCAACTGAATAACCGCATGGAAATTACAATTCTTCTGACACTCACCACATAAAGTACAAGTATCTTCCTTCCATTCAGGAATCATTTTATACTTTATTTCTTCAAATACCAGATCTCCATTTATGAATAAACCTGAATTGGGTTCTTCCACATCGAGATCCGTTAAAACAACACTTTCAGTTTCGCTTAGCAAAACTGAAAGGTTCGTTGATAATGTTGTTTTTCCCGTACCGCCTTTCCCGCTGGCAATAGCAATTTTCATTTGTTTATTTCTTAGTGATCACAAAGATTCTGACCTGTTTGTAATTGATCGTTTAAATAATGCGCAACCAAATCTTTTGGTGATCCCATCTGTACACCCATATGGACTTCAATATTATTCATTGTAAAAAGATCTTGTGCTTTTTGGCCCATTCCACCAGCAATAATTACATGTACTCCCTGATCCGCTAAATATTTTGGATAAACTCCAGGCTGATGCACTGGTGGAGTTATAAACTCTTCGCTGATTATTTGATCGTTTTCCACTTCGACAATAGCAAATTTTTCGCAGTGCCCGAAATGAGCTGTCAATTGACCTTCTAATGTTGGTATTGCAAATTTCTTTTTCATTTTTACTTATATATATTATTTATTCATGTACTATTGCCCCCATAGGACAAATATTTTCACCTTCGATTGCGCAGTTTTTTAAATCATCATTTACTGATTCAACAACAACTTTTGCTATTCTATTACTGTCCATTTTATAAACATTTGGACATACAGCTTCGCAAACACCGCATCCACGACACAACTCAGGTTTTACTTTGAATCTCATTTGTAACTTTATTATCTAATTTATTTTTTGTTTAATAACTCTTCTCGTATCATTGTGTGTCCACACTTCGGACATTTTAAAGTGGTGCATTTAATTCCTTGCTGATGTGGTACCTTTTCACCGCATTTTGCACAAACACAATATCCGCCCACACCAAAACCGCCTCCTTTGTTTCTGCCTTGGCCACCACCTTTTCCTAAACCTTTACCTGTATTCATTGTATCATTCTCCTTTTTCATTAACTAAAGAATAAGCCATTAGCACTATTACAAAACATCAGACTAATAATCAAACCGGCTAATGGCTTATCTCAAGCACTAATCAAGCTTCTTTAATTCAGACTCCAGATATTCCATCTGTGATTTTAATGCATCTAATTCTCTTTCGATAACTTCTTTATTCGAAAGATTTTGGTTTTCAAAAGCAAAGTTTCTTCCCATTCCACGTCCAAAACCCTGGTTAAACCCTCTACCAAAGCCATTTCTCATTCCACGTCCGAAACCTGCTATTCCTCCGAAATTATTATTAAATCCCGGAACATAATTTCCAACACAATTTCCCATGCGTCGGCCAGTCATTGGACCCTGACCATTAGGTCCTGTTTTATCTCCTCTAGGCATATCTACCTCCTTTGTTTTTATTTCTGTTACCACAACATTTACCATGTCCAAAACCACCTGCCAGATTTAAAAGATTTTTTGAATGACAGGATGGACATTCAGTAATTTCTTCATTAAACTTAGTTCTGAACATTTGTCCACAACTTTGACATTTAATAATATTGTTTCTAAAATGAATATTACCACCATCAATGGTTAGCATCTTACCACCAATAATAAAATCTGCAATTTTTTTACGAGCCTGTTCAATTAATCGAGTAAAAGTTGGCCTTGATATTTCCATTTCATCAGCTGCTTCTTCGTGTGATAATCCAATATTATCGGCTAATCGAAAAGCTTCAAACTCATCAATTGTGAGTATTACCTGATCTAAAGAAACACCCTTTACTCCTACCGGTTTAAAATCAGTAAAAATTGGTGGCTCATGAACAATTCTATTACTTTGTGGTCTTGGCATAATTATTAATTTACGTTACAAATATATTGAACATATGTTCATTATGCAAATATTTTTTAATATATTTGACAAAAATTTTAATCATGGAAACTGAAGCACTAAAAAAGAGTTCTGAAACACATCAGGTAAAGATTGTTTTTAAGAATTTAATAAATGATCACAACACATTGTTTGGTGGTATTGCCTTGCAATGGATGGATGAAGTAGCCTATATTACTGCAACACGCTTCTGCCGAAAAAAAATGGTAACCATTTCCACAGGGAAAATTGACTTTAAAAAACCTATCCCTTATGGAACTATAGCAGAATTAGTAGGTACTATCGGAAATGTTGGCAATGCCAAATTAGAAATTAATGTTAAAATTTACATCGAACAAAAGTATATTGTTAGCAGAGAACTAGCCGTTGAAGGTAATTTCTATTTTGCGGCTGTTGATGACGACAACCAACCCATCAGATTGCTAGATTAGTTTTTTTTGAGTTACGAGTTACGAGTTACGAGTTACGAGTTACGAGTTACGAGTTACGAGTTAGGAGTTACGAGCTTTGAATTTCCACTGAGCAGTTTGGTCTTCAAAGTTTAATTATAATATTAGTGACTGAGTTAAATAGCAAATTGGTAAATAAGTAAAATGGTTTAATAATATAAATTAATACCCAATCATTCAGAAGATCCGTTTTCTTAATTCGACAAAAGGAATTAATAAAAAAATTAAGAAGAAGATTAATAAAACAATGACAAATTCACAATTTGGTGTCTTAAGATAAATTAGGTTGTTGAATAAATTAATTAATCCTATTAAAAATAGATTAACTCCATTGATTAATATAAAAACTAAAGCGGAAATAATAGATGCAATAATAATTACTATTTCTCTTCTTGCAAATACCTTTTTTCTTATTGGCAGATTAGAAATTACTTGATCTGAGAAACCATTATCAGGAATTTGCATATTCGATTTACGTATTTCTTTTTTAATAAAATCTTCAAAATTATCCTTCATAATTATAAAATTTTTTGAGTTTTTCCTTCCCCCTCATAATATTAGTTTTAACGGTTCCAAGAGGTTGTTTCGTAATTTTTGAAATTTCTTTGTGAGTAAATCCTTTCTCAAAATGCAAAATAATTACGATTTGTTCATTTACATTAAGTACTTTAAGTGCTTGTTGAAAATCAATTGCATGGCTTGAATTATCATATTCTTTATCGCGAAATTCCAACGTGTTTATATCCAATTGAACTATTTTGTTTTTGTTGTAATATTCACAAAATACATTGTATGTTATTCTAAAAAGCCATGTTTTGAATTTAGCTTTTGCATTGTAACTTGATAAATACTTATAAACACGAATAAATGAATCTTGAGCTAAATCATCTACAATATCCTTATTACCATGTGTTAATCTTAACAATAAGCTTCTGATATCTGATTGATAGCGTTCTACCAATATTTTGAATGCCAGATGATCATCATTTACGATAACTCGAGTAATAAGGATTGAATCAGGTACACTCATAAATCTATTCTTGAATAGATTTATCTTTTTTATCTAACTTGGAAGAGATGAAATAACCGATTCCTATAATTGTTGGAATAAGACCAATTGTCCAGTATTTTTCTTCAAGTTTCAATAAATATAAAAATAAGCCTACACTTAAGCCCACACTTATAAGAATAATTGCCTTGTGCAAATCTGACTTTGTTTTTTCCTCTGAAAACAATAGTTCCTTTGGTATATCTTTATCCTTATCAATAAACTTACCTAAAAGATTTATTCTTGATTTTGATTTTCGATTATTAAAATAAAAAGGAATAATCACCAACGTAATTAAAAATGCAAGAAAGAAGATGGCGAATATTACCATAACAAACACAGGCGGCATAAACTGTTTAGGGTATTCCATACCTTTTATAGCTAATTCTTTATCATATTCATATTTTAATTTTTCCTTTTCTTTTGCAAGTTCAAGGAGTTGGTCACTACTAAGTTTTTCGACAACCTCAGGAGTTAAGTTCAATGATTTAACTATTGAATCGTTTTGAGCTTTAGTTGATAGAATTGAGATACTAAGCAAGATAAATAAAGACATTATTAATTTTTTCATAATTGTGGTTTTTAAATTAAACATTTGTTTTATTGCTTAGACATGAATTTTGGCAATTTTGGATTCAAAAATATTAAAATAAATTTAGATCATAATTGCCGGGGATAACATTAGATCATAAAACATGCGGTTTTTCGGGGTATTCTGACAATTTTAGCAATCTTTAACTTACAGTTTTGATTCAAGTTTCAAATCAGCAAAAATCAAGAGACCATAAACAAGTTTACTAATTTACTATTTTACAATTAAACTAATTAGGCTATGACTCCAGATCCAACTAATTCATCATTATCATACCAGGCAGCAAATTGCCCTGGTGCAATTCCGCGTTGCGGTTCTTCAAATTGAATATAAAAACCTTCTGTTTGAGCAATTAAAGTTCCATTTTGTAAGGGTTGGCGATATCTGATTCGCACAAGAAAATCTCTTGATTCTCCAATTTTTAAATTAAGATCGGGACGCACCCAATGCATTTCATCATTCGCAATAAACAATGCTTTACGGTATAATCCAGGATGATCATCTCCCCTTCCTACATACACAATATTCTCTTTAACATCAATGGCAATTACATACATTGGTTTTCCTGTTCCACCAATGTTTAATCCTTTTCGCTGACCAATGGTATAAAAATGTGCTCCACGATGTTCTGCCAATACTTTTCCGTCTTCTCTTTTATACTCGTACGGTTTTGAAATATTATTTAAATCATCTGATCTATCTAAATTTGCATAATAAGACTCAGGAATTTCGATGATATCTCCCTTTTTGGCCTGCAGTTTTTGTTGTAAGAAAGTAGGTAAATCCACTTTACCCACAAAGCAAATTCCTTGCGAATCTTTTCGGGTAGCAGTTGCTAAACCTTGTTCTTCGGCTATTCTTCTTACATCAGGCTTTAGCAATTCACCTATTGGGAATAATGCTTTTGAGATTTGCTGTTGGCTTAACTGGCATAAAAAATAACTTTGATCTTTATTTGGATCTAAACCAGCCAATAAGCGATGAGTTTCTTTTCCATCAATTACTACAGTTTCTTTACGGCAATAATGGCCTGTGGCAACATATTCTGCTCCCAATTTTAAGCATTCATCAATAAATATATCGAATTTAATTTCGCGATTACACAACACATCAGGGTTTGGAGTTCTACCACGCTCATATTCAGCAAACATATATTCCACTACCCTTTTTCTGTACTGATCACTCAAATTAACAGAATGTAATGGTATATCCAGCTTTTTACATACCATTTCGGCAAACAATATATCATCCTCCCAGGTACAACTGCTGGTTAATGTAACGGATGCATCGTCCCAGTTTATCATAAACAAACCGATCACATCATGTCCCTGCTGCTTTAAAAGGTATGCAGCAACACTTGAATCAACACCACCCGACATTCCAATTACTACTTTTGCCATCACAAAATCTACTATATTCGATAAATAATTGAGCTGCAAATTTATTATTTAATCTTTAAAATATTGATAAAAGCTGTTAATAAGTTAATTTAGAAAAAGAAAATATTTTTCTTTTAATTCTCATTTTTTTTCATCATCCTTGGTAGCTGTCTTTATTTCTTATCTACATTTCCCTTTTTCTTTATCTTTAGATGAGAAAGAAACAAACCTGTCGGCAAGACCATAGCCGTCAAGCTAAGAAGTTTTCATCTCTTAAGTTTGTGCAGGTGTGTTTCATATATTCACATTCTTTACAAAAAAAACAGTTGTATTACATGATTGTTGAAAGTTAAATTTCTTTTTTCATGATAAAA
>CAZPMA010000085.1:0-13064 GCA_964587535.1 uncultured Bacteroidales bacterium | reverse complement strand
AAACCTAAGGCTAAAGTTGAAGCGGAAGCAAAAAAAGAAGCTCCGGAAAAAGAAGAAGCTAAGGAAGAGAAAAAGGAAGAACCTAAAGAAGATAAGAAAGAAGAATAATCTTATTATAATACAAAATAGAAAGGGCGGTATTTTCCGCCCTTTTTTTTTGCATTATATTCATACAAACATGATATTAACGTCAAAAATCACTAAATTTGATAATTCATTCAATAAGTTAAAATCATTAATTAAAATTATAAAATTATGGGACAGATTGCAGGAATACATGCAAGACAAATATTGGATTCAAGAGGAAATCCAACAGTCGAAGTTGAAGTTGTAACAACCGAAGGTTATATAGGAAGAGCAGCAGTACCTTCAGGTGCATCTACAGGAGTTCACGAAGCAGTTGAATTACGTGATGGAGATAAAGGAATGTTCTTAGGTAAAGGTGTTACTAAAGCTGTAGAAAATGTAAATACAATTATAAATGATGAATTAAAGGGTTATTATATCGATGATCAAATTGGGATTGATAATGCCCTAATACAATTAGATGGTACAGAAAATAAATCCAACCTCGGAGCAAATGCAATGTTAGGTGTTTCGTTAGCAGTTGCAAAAGCTGCTTCTACTGAAGCCGGGATGCCATTATATAGATACATTGGTGGTGTAAATGCTTGTACTTTACCAATACCAATGATGAATATTCTAAATGGAGGTCAGCATGCAGATAATAAAATAGATATCCAGGAATTTATGATCATGCCTGTAGGTGCTGAAACTTTTGGTGAAGCTTTAAGAATGGGAACCGAAGTATTTCATAATTTAAAGGCAGTCCTTAAATCAAAAGGACATTCCACAAATGTTGGTGATGAAGGAGGATTTGCTCCAAATTTAGGATCAAATGAAGAAGCGATTGAAGTTGTATTAGAAGCCATTGAGAAAGCTGGCTATAAACCTGGAGAAGACATTTATATTGCATTAGATGCTGCTGCTTCAGAATTTTATGATAAGGATAAGAAGATTTATCATTTTGAATCAACAAATCAGGATTTAACATCTTCAGATATGGTAAATTACTGGAAAGCATGGGTTGAAAAATATCCAATACTTTCTATTGAAGATGGCTTAGATGAAGATGATTGGAGTGGTTGGAATGAATTAACCAAGGTTATTGGTAATAAAGTACAATTAGTTGGTGACGATTTATTTGTTACTAACGTTAAAAGACTTGACAGAGGTATTCAGGAAAGTGTTGCCAATTCTATATTAATTAAAGTTAATCAAATAGGAACACTAACAGAAACAATTAATTCTGTTAAGTTAGCTACTGAAAATGCATATACATCTATTATAAGTCACAGATCTGGAGAAACTGAAGATACAACGATTGCAGACTTAGCTGTTGCCTTAAATACAGGATTAATTAAAACAGGATCAGCATCTCGTTCAGATAGAATTGCAAAATATAATCAATTATTAAGAATCGAAGAAGCTTTAGGTAATTCAGCCAGATACCCTGGTAAAGATTTTAAATTTTTAAAATAGAAATTCTTTTATAAAAAAAAAGGCTGGTTTATAAAAAAAAACCAGCCTTTTTGCTTTTATGTACTTTTATAATAAATATTAGTAGTCTTTTTTTTGTATATTTCAAAAATACATCATGGCAATATGGCTTATAAATCATTAACTCATTTTATTGAATTTTTAGAAAAAAAAGGAGAGCTTATTCGCATTAAGGAATATGTAAATCCAGAACTGGACATAACTGAAATTACAGATCGTTTTTCAAAATCAAAGGATGGTGGTAAAGCATTGTTATTTGAAAATACAGGTACAAATTTCCCGGTTTTAATAAATGCTTTTGGTTCTGAGAAAAGAATGTGTATGGCACTAGGTGTTAACAGTTTGGATGAAATTGGGGAAAAAATAGAAGAGGTTTTTAAAGATCTGTCATCACCAAAAAATAATTTTTTTGAGAAACTTAAAATATTACCTACTTTATCAAATATCTCATCGTGGATGCCAAAACGATTATCCGGAAAAGGAAAATGTCAGGAAGTAATTTTTAGTGAACCTGATTTATCAAAGTTACCTGTGTTAAAATGTTGGCCTGAAGATGGAGGTCCTTTCTTTACTTTACCTATGGTTATTACTAAGGATCCAAATAGCGGAATACGAAATGTTGGAATGTATAGAATGCAGGTTTTTGATAAAGATCTTACAGGAATGCATTGGCATAAACATAAAGTAGGAGCCAGACACTTTAATGAATATAAAGAACTTGGTAAAAGAATGCCTGTTGCTGTTGCACTGGGTGGTGATCCGGCTTACATATATTCGGCGACAGCTCCTTTACCAGATAATTTGGATGAATTTTTACTAGCAGGGTTTTTAAGAAATAAAAGAGTTGATATGGTAAGATGTATTACACAAGATATTGAAGTACCAGCTGATGCAGATATAATTATTGAAGGTTATATAAATCCAGAAGAAGAATTTATTTGGGAAGGACCTTTTGGAGATCATACAGGATTCTATTCCCTGGCAGATTGGTATCCAAAATTTCATGTTACTTGTATTACTCATAAAAAGAATGCTGTATATCCTGCAACAATTGTAGGAATACCCCCTATGGAAGATGCCTGGATAGGAAAAGCTACAGAACGAATCTTTTTGGCTCCTATTAAATTAGCAATATTACCTGAAATAATAGATTATGATTTACCTTTTGAAGGTGTTGCTCATAATATTTCTATCGTTAAAATAAATAAAACATATCCAGGGCAGGCATTTAAAGTAATGAACGCATTATGGGGTGCCGGACAAATGATGTTTAATAAAATTATGATAGTGGTGGATCAAGATATTGACATTCATGATTATAAAAAATTATCCGAACATGTAATAAAATACACAAGACCTGAACATGATATCCATTTTATTAGCGGGCCTCTGGATGTTCTAGATCATTCTTCAACGAAATTTACATATGGTTCAAAACTAGGAATAGATGCCACTAAAAAGTTAGATGAAGAAATAAGTGACGAAAATATTACCCAAATTGAAAAAATTAATCCAGATGTAAAATTAAACTTATTGCAGTTTGATGATATTAAATCAGTAAATACTTTTAACGAAAATAAAATTGTAATTTGTAGTATACATAAAAAAGATAAAGAACAATTAAGTAATCTGATTAAAAAATTATCTGTATTAAAAGAATTAAATAATTTAAAGTTTTTCATTTTTGTTGATGAATTTGTCGATGTAAATGATTCACACATGATTGCCTGGTTAAGTTCTGGAAATATTGATCCCAAAAGAGATGCTAGAATCATTAAATCTACAAAACAAAGTGTTTCAAAGATATTTATTGATGCAACAAGAAAATCATTACTAAAAGATAATTTTAAAAGAGATTGGCCAAATGTTGTTATTTCTGATAAAAATACAATAGAAAAAATTGATGAAAATTGGGAAGAACTCGGTTTAGGAGAGTTTTTAAATTCACCATCAAACAAATATAAGATATTAAATAAAAATACAGGAGCAGTTGCTGAAGAATAAAACCTGATCTTAATACTTTGCATTATACTTATTAAGTGTTAAATTAGCATTATACAAATGAGAATATCTCTTTACATATCATTTCTTCTATTTTTTGTAGGGATTTCCCATGTGAATAATTATGCAGAAGCCCAAAGTCAAGTATTAAATGTTGAGCAATTTACGATAGACAATGGTTTATCGCAGACTAGTGTAAATTGCATTATGCAAGATAGTAAGGGATTTATTTGGGTTGGAACTCAAGATGGATTAAATAAATTTGATGGTTATACTTTTAAGATTTTCAAACACGATCCATCAAACATACAGTCACTATCAAGTAATTTTATAAACTGTTTTATTGAAGATGCCGAAGGAAATATCTGGATTGGCACCAATGAAGGTTTAAATATGTATAATATTTATACTGAAGAGTTTGTGAATTATTTGTATGATGAGTCAGATAAAAATACAATACCTGAAGATGCCGTATATTATTTATATCAGGATAATCAGGGATATATTTGGATAAAAACAGAAAAGTATTTAAGTAGATTAAATCCGGGTAGTGGTAAGTTTAGGCATTATGAGCATTATAACGATGTATTCAATTTTATTACTGTAAATGCAAAGTTTACAATCTTTGAAGACCATAAAGGACAATTGTGGGTTGGAACAAAAGATGGATTAAACTACTTTGATAGAAAATTGGAAATTTTTAAACGTTATAAGCATGACCCACAAGTTTCAGGAAGCTTAAGCAATAACAAAGTTAAAGTTATTTTCGAAGATTCTGAGAATAACTTATGGGTAGGAACTGAAGATGGATTAAATCTTTTTAATTGGGAAACAGAACAGTTTAAAAGGTTTTATAATGAATCAAAACAAAATAGTTTAAGTAATAATGTCATAAACGGAATTTTTGAAGACAAAAACCATGACTTGTGGATCGCTACAGATGATGGGTTAAATAAATACAATAAAAAAACACAAAGGTTTAAAAAGTATTCTGATTTCTTCATAGATTATCAGTCTGTTAGGGCCAATTCATATACTTCTATAATTCAAGATCATACCGGGGTTATTTGGGCAGGTACCCTTCAAGGATTATTAAAGATTAATAACATAAAAAGGAACTTTAAAGTATTTAACGAAGATGAAAATAATGTTCCTTATTTTTCCAATAATATAGTTGTTTCTATTTACGAAAAAAATGGAATTGTTTGGATAGGCACCTGGGGGGCAGGATTATTTTTGTTTAACCCTGTAAATAAGGACATTAAATGGTATAACACTGAGAATAGTAGTCTTGTTAATGATTACATACATAAAATATATGAGAGAAGCAATGGGGATATATGGATCGGAACTCAGAATGGTATAAATGTGTTTAATCATCATACAAAGAAAATTGAAGTAATAACCCAGCTAGATATTTTTAATACATTTCAAAATAATCGTATATATGATATTTATGAAGAAGTTGACAAAAGCATATTAATTGCCACAAAGTTTGGTTTGCATAAAATTACTGATGGCTCTGTTCAAAGCTTTTATCATGATGAAAAAGATTCAACAACAATAAGTTCAAATGAAGTATTTGATATTTTGAAGGATTCTAATGGTAATATTTGGTGTGGCACTAAAAAAGGACTTAATAAAATAAATTTATCAAAAAATACAATTAAAAGGTATTACAGAAACAAACAAGATTGCAGGAATTGCATTAGCTCAAATGAAGTTCTTAATATTTTGGAAGATACTTTAAACAATTGTTTATGGGTTGGTACTGTGGAAGGGTTAAATAAATTTGATTTAACTACCGAGACTTTTAAAGTGTATACAGAAAATGATGGATTGCCAAATAATTTGATTTATGCAATTCTAAAAGATAACAATGAGAATCTTTGGATTAGTACTAATAGAGGCATTTCAAAATTTGATATAAGAAATAATGAATTTACCAACTTTGGCGTTATTGATGGTTTGCAGGATTTTGAGTTTAACCATGGAGCATATCATAAATCAAAAAATGGAGAATTATTTTTTGGTGGTATAAATGGCTATAATTCATTCTTCCCAGATTCTATACAAAAGAATCAAAACATTCCAAACATAGTTATTACTTCTATTGAATTATTAACAAATAAGTTCTCTGGAAATATTCCAATGGGTAAAAATAATCAGATAGAAATTCCACATAAAAACAGCTTATTAACTATAGAGTTTGCAGCTCTTGATTATACTAACCCAAAGAAAAATAATTATGCTTATAAATTAGAAGGAGCTGAAGATGAATGGATAAACTTTGGAAATAGAAGGTATGCAACATTTACCAATTTGCCTTCGGGGAAATACATATTGAGAGTAATCGGATCAAATAGTGATAATATTTGGAATGAAGAAGGTGTTAGTTTAAAGATTATTGTTAGGACTCCTTTTTGGAAATCTAAGCTTGCATACTTAACATATGTAGTATTGTTTTTTGGAGCTATTTTCTGGTTTTTTCAATATAGAACGAGAAGTTTACGAAGGTCAAATCAAGAATTAAAGGAAAAGGAATTAATTGCCAAACAAGTTGCAAAACAAAAGGAAGAGCTAACTGTCAAGAATAAAAATATTACGGATAGTATAATTTATGCAAAAAGAATTCAGGAAGCTTTAATGCCATCAATGAAACTATTTAATCAAGCATTGCCGGATTCATTTATTTTACATAAAGCAAAAGACATTGTTTCTGGTGATTTTTACTGGATAAATCAAAGAAAGGATAAGGTTTTCGTTGCTGTTGTTGATTGTACAGGGCATGGCGTGCCAGGTGCATTTATGTCTATTATTGGGTTTGAGTTATTACGTAAAATAACTGATGATTTGGGAATTGATACCGCAGATGAAATATTACAGAATCTAAATGATGGAGTTGCAACTACTTTTGGAAAAACAACTGAAAACGTGCGTTTAAAAGATGGAATGGATATAGCACTTTGTGTTATAGACATGAAAAAAGCTGAATTAGAGTTCTCTGGAGCTTTTAGACCATTATATTTTATTCGCGATAACAAAATAGAAGAAATAAGAGGAGATCGTTTCTCAGTTGGTTTGATGGATGAAGGAGAAACAGATAAAATAAATAAGAATATTATTAAATTAAAAAAGAACGATGTTTTTTATATGTTTTCTGATGGCTATGCTGATCAATTTGGCGGTTCTGAAGGGAAAAAATATAAATATCGTCGTTTTAGACATATCTTGCTTACAATTCATAAATTACCTATGGAACAACAACAAACATATCTTAATAGAAGTTTTGAAGATTGGAAGGGAGAATTAGAACAAGTAGATGACGTGTTAATACTTGGATTTAAACCAGGTATTGAATAAAAAAAAAGGCTAAAAGCCTTTTCTTATTAATCCTGTAATTATTATTAAGACAATTGTTTTTCCATTTTTGATATCAATGTTTCTATCTGGAATGGTTTACTAATATAATCATCCATTCCTGCAGCTAAACATTCTTCTTTGTCGCCAAGTAAAGCATTAGCAGTAATAGCAATAATCGGAGTATGTGAGTTTGTGCTTTTTTCAATACTTCTGATTTTCTTAGTTGTAACAATACCATTCATTATTGGCATTTGGATATCCATAAGTATAATATCATATTTTACTGATCCAAATTTATCTAAAGCTTCTTTCCCATTATTAGCAACATCAACTGATTTGACAGCCTTTTTAAGACTTAATAATACTATCTTCTGATTAATTAGGTTGTCTTCAACTAAAAGAACGTGAGCATCTTTTAAACTAATTTTTAAGCTTGATTCAATATCACCTAGAATAGGGTCAGTTTCTTTCTTTTCTGACTTTAACAAAGATTCACCTTTTTTAAACTTAAGCGTAAATTTAAATTCAAAATTATCAGGAGAAATTTCAATCTCAACCTGCCCACCTAAGGATTCTACTATTCTGTTAGCAATATTTAAGTCCATCAACTTAATGTAAGCATCCTTTTTACCCTTCTTAGTCTTTTCAGTATTTCTAATTTTAGTAATTTCAGGGATGTTTGTTAAGTCTTTGGTGTAAATGCTAAATAGTATTTCTGCTATTTCTTCAGAATCAGTTATAGTTTTAATGTCAATTGAGATTGTCTTATTTCCACTTTTTGTTATTTTCAAGGTGTTTTCTATCAGATTTAAAAAGACTTGCTTGATTTTAACCGGATCTCCAAATAACTGATAATTGATATCATTAGAAATCGAAAGTGGGAAAGTTATTTGTTGTGAATTCTCATTTGAGAATAGATTTATCGTATTTTGTATTGTTGTTTCAACATTGAAGTTCTGGTTGTAATCCTTACTTTGCAATAAATCTACATTTGAAATTTCAGCAATATTATTCACCAGATTAACTAGGTTGTTTGTAGATGCTTGAACAGTATCAATTAAATCTTTTAATTTTTCATCAACATCTGAACTATTAATTAGATTAGATACAACCACCATGTTATTAAGTGGAGTTCTAATCTGGTGGGATATCTTTGAAATAAATTCTTCTTTGGCAAGAGTTTCTTCTTTAGCTTGAATGATTTTTTCTTTTAGCTCTAAAAGTTTAATCTCTAAAAGATTTTCAAGGAAATTAACCAGAATAAAAAATATTACAAATATTAAAACATAAAGTATTTGGTTTCCAAGAGTAAAAGATAAATCAAAATTGAAAAAAACGGGAATTAGAATAGCTATTCCAGTTAGAATAAAGAATGCAATTGAAATTGGATTTCCTCTTTTTTTACCTAATAATAAAACTGAAAATAGTGGGAATAGTGCATAAAGTAAAATACCCTGATTATTTAGAACACCAGAATAAACTATCCATAAAAGTAAAATAGAATAAGTTATTACTAGGATATAAGCTGAACGAATAAAATTAGCTTTTGATTTAAATATAATGTAATTAATGCATAAAACAGCTAAAGATCCTACTGTAAAAGAAGACAGTAAAATATTTTGATTAAAAAAACTTATTATACTTGCAATTATTAGAATAATGATAGAAAAAATGCTGTAGTAATTTAAGATAATTGCACGAAAATAATTTTCGTTTGTTGAATCAATTTTATCCTTGTTGTTGGAGCAAATATGAATTATTTTATCTATGAAATTCATAAGGAATTATACTTTTATATGATAACTAAATTGTAAATTTACTTAAATAAAGTAAACATTATTACATTGGTTATTAAATATACGAATTTTTTGACAAATTCAAGATAAACGATGACAATTATGCCTTTTATCAAAACAATTGGTAAATTTATAGTACATTTAAATTAATTAAATGAGTTTTTTTAATACAACTAACGTTTATTTACATTATTTGGAATTATTTTTGGTATATAAAGATTATTAACAGAAAAATCAGAACAATATGAAAAAATTATTAGTAGCATTTATTATTGGAATAATTGCTTTTAATTCAAATGCTCAGGAGTACTTACCTACTGAAGCAGATTTAAACCAGTTCTTAAATTCTAAATTATATGTGGTTTTAGAATCTAATCCTATTGCTGAATATAATTTTAAAATTCAAGATGCTGTAAAAAAAGTTTGGACCTTAACTGATTATGAGTTTATCTCTTTAGATCAATATGAGAAAATGTATAATGACCCAAAGGCTTCTTTTTTAATGATGACTCAAGTAGTTTTTCAAAATGATAAAACAAAAGTACGATATAATTTCTTACATATTTTTATTGGTAAACCTGAAATTGACAACATGAGAGATCTGCCAGATATTGCTGCAATTCCACTGTCATATACCGAAGTAGATGAAGAGTTTTGGGTGTATAAAATGGAATCATTAGTAAGATTTCTACAGTCTCACGTGCAGAACATGAAGAACAATCCTGATATGATTAAAAAGAATATTTTTCAGTATTATAATGAAAACACAAAAGATATTAAGCAAAAAACACTCTATCTGGTTAAAGACGAAGTTGCTCCAAACATTAGCTCAGAATCAAAAATTAAGAAGATTTATCCTTATAAAGTTAAATTTGTAACTCGCGAAGAAATAGAAGAAGCAATTACAACTCGTGCTGAAGATGTGGTTTATTTGCATAAAGTTGGACCACAAGGAACAAGACTGCGTGCTCGTTGTTATAAAATTATTATTGGTGCTAAAGATGCTAATTTCTACTTCTTTGATTATCACTGGGTAGAGAAAGGGAAAAACTTTGACGGTATTTTGGATAAAGACTTTAAAAAAATGGCTAAAAATAAATAAAAATTAATAGCTTATACAGAAACATCCGATGCCATCTGGTTATCGGATGTTTTTTTATGTTATATAACTAACTCTAATACTGTTCATACATTTTATAACAGTCTAATTTTATTCTATATTTGCAGAAATTATAAAAAGAACAAAAATGGCTGCACAAAAACCATCTGTTCCAAAAGGCACTAGAGATTTTTCACCAACTGAGATGGTGAAACGAAATTTTATTTTTGATACAATTAAAAATGTTTTTAAACGATTTGGATATTTACCAATTGAAACTCCAGCAATGGAGAACCTTACTACATTGTTAGGTAAATATGGCGACGAAGGAGATAAGCTTTTATTTAAAATTTTAAATTCAGGTGATTATTTATCAAAAGTTAAATCTGATTTATCAGAAGCTGAGTCATCAAAGTTGGCATTAGAAATTTCCGAAAAAGGCTTACGTTACGATTTAACAGTTCCATTTGCTCGTTTTGTTGTGCAGCATCTAAACGAAATAACATTTCCTTTTAAAAGATATCAGATTCAACCTGTATGGCGTGCAGATAGACCGCAAAAGGGTCGATATCGTGAATTTTACCAGTGCGATGTAGATGTAATTGGTAGCAATTCATTGTTAAACGAAGTGGAGTTAATTCAGATTATCGACCGGGTATTTCAGAATTTAAAACTAAATGCTGTGATTAAAATCAACAATAGAAAAATATTATTAGGTATTGCCGAAATGATTGGCGAACCCGATAAGTTTATTGATATTACGGTTGCTATTGATAAATTGGAAAAGATTGGTTTAGAAAAAGTAAATGAAGAACTATTAGCTAAAGGAATTAGCAAGGAATCAGTTGAAAAATTAAAACCAATTTTTGATTTGTCTGGATCAAATCAAAAGAAATTAAATTCTTTAAAGGAAATTTTAAAATATTTTGAAACAGGATTAAAAGGTATTCAGGAAGTAGAAACTGTAATAAATTATTTTGAAAAGCTGACTTTAAATACTGATTTGGAATTAGATCTAACTTTAGCCCGGGGATTAAATTATTATACCGGAGCAATTTTTGAAGTTAAGGCGAAAGATGCTGAAATAGGAAGCATATGTGGTGGTGGTCGTTACGATGATTTAACAGGAGTTTTCGGATTAAAAGATGTCTCAGGTGTAGGTGTTTCATTTGGAGCAGATCGTATTTATGATGTTATGGATCAATTAAATATTTTTCCACAGGAAATTGTAGCATCTACAAAGATTATGTTCGTTAATTTTGGTGAAAAAGAAGAAGCATATTGTTTGCCATTGCTTCAAAAACTTAGAGAGCTGGGAATCAACTCAGAGATTTTTCCAGAATCTGCAAAAATGAAAAGGCAGATGACCTATGCAAATAATAAAAATATTCCTTATGTTGTAATGCTTGGTGAAAACGAAATGGAAAAAGGAGTTTTAACAGTTAAGGATATGGTGTCAGGTGACCAATATGAAATGAAATTTGAAGAATTGATAAAGAAGTTATCGATATAATGGATTATAAATTAAAATTAAATAGAAGACGTCCCATTCATTTTGCCGGAGGAGATACTCGTTTCCCTTGAACTGATTGGTTTTGTAAATTCAAGCTAAAAATATCTGAATATTTTTACTCCTTATTTTATTTGCATTAATTACATAATAATAATTTAAAAATGAGCAAGATACATTATATATCAAATGATCAGTTAACTTTTAATAGAATTAGTGAAATATTGAAAGAAGGTTATAAGATCGCTTTATCAGAAGAATCAAAAAATAATATCATTAAATGTCGTGATTACCTGGATCAAAAGATGGCTAGTCAGGATGAGCCAATTTACGGTATTAATACTGGTTTTGGGGCATTATATGATAAAAGAATTTCACGTGAAGATTTAGGAAATTTACAAAGAAATCTTGTTATGTCGCATGCTTGTGGAACCGGAGATGAAGTATCACAAGAAATTGTGAAAATAATGATTTTATTAAAAATCCAATCGCTTTCATACGGACATTCAGGAGTGCAATTATCGACTGTTGAACGATTAATAGATTTCTTTAACAATGATATTTTACCAGTTATTTACCAGTATGGTTCATTAGGTGCATCAGGTGATTTATCTCCATTAGCACATATGTGTTTACCTATGTTGGGATTAGGTGAAGCATATTTTAATGGAGCAAAGATTTCAGGCAAGGATTTATTAAAGAAAATGAATTGGGAACCAATAAATCTTAGATCAAAAGAAGGTTTAGCATTACTGAACGGAACTCAGTTTATGAGTGCTCATGGTGTTTATTTAACATTAAAAGTATGGAAATTATCACAGTTAGCAGACGTTATTAGTGCTGTTTCTTTAGATGCTTTTGATGGTAGAATTGAGCCATTTCACGATTCAGTTCATCAAATTCGTCATCATTTAGGACAGATTAAGACTGCTCGTAGGATGCGTTTTTTGTTAGAAGGTAGTGAACTGATTAATCGTCCTAAGGTTCATGTTCAAGACCCATATTCGTTCCGTTGTATCCCACAGGTACATGGTGCATCAAAAGATTCAATAAACTACGTTTCTTATGTTTTCAATAATGAAATAAATGCTGTAACAGATAATCCTACAATTTTTCCAGATGAAGATTTAATAATTTCTGCAGGAAATTTTCACGGACAACCTTTAGCACTTGCTTTAGATAATTTATGCATTGCGATGGCTGAATTGGGGAGTATTTCAGAACGAAGAACATATCAATTATTAGCAGGTAAGAGAGGATTACCACCATTTTTGGTTGCTAATCCGGGCTTAAACAGTGGATTTATGATTCCACAATACACAGCAGCATCATTAGTAAGTAGTAACAAGCAGCTCTCTACACCGGCATCAGTTGATACAATTGAATCATCGCAAGGACAGGAAGATCATGTAAGTATGGGAGCAAATGCTGCAACAAAAGCTTATAAAGTGGCTATGAATTTAGAACGAATTTTAGCGATTGAATTATTTAATGCAGCACAGGCATTAGAATTTCAACGTCCTGCAAAATCATCACCATTTGTAGAAAAATTTGTTGCTAATTATCGTAAAAAAGTAAAATTTATTGATCAGGATAAAACTATGTACGATGATATTGCTCGATCAGTTGAGTATTTGCAGGAAGTTGAGTTAGAATTACCAGAAAAATAGATGTAATATTATGAGTCGTCCTAAAATAGGTTGACAGTTTTTAAGTAAAATTAATTAAAACCAGA
>CAZPMA010000084.1:8770-13454 GCA_964587535.1 uncultured Bacteroidales bacterium | reverse complement strand
CCAAAAATATTTGCATGCGATAAGTATAAATATCTTTTTAACTGAGATGGAAAATGTTTACGGGCATTTTTATCCATTAACAATTTATATAAATCATTATATCTATTTTGAGTATAATATAATTCAACCAGGTTGGAATATGCTCCTTCAAGGTTACCATTCACTTCAATTGCTTTATTAAAATGCTCTTCTGCTTTTGTAAAATCACTTATTTCAAGATAAACCCTTCCGATTGAGTTATTTAAATATTTTAAATTCTCATTTGAAACCTGAATAAATTGGATTAAGGCATCATTTTGTTTGCTATTCATCGATGATATTAATCCTAAACAATAAAATCCCAAATCTGCAATTTCCTGATCATTATTTGTGGAATAATTCCAATAAATCTTATTTAGTTCTTTCTCATCAATTACTCTATAAGTTGGTGCAAAAGAAAAATAGCATGTAATAAAACCATACTGATAATCAATATTTAGAGAATCTTCAGCAATTAATTCCAAATAAATCAGATCCAAACGATCATTTTGATTTTCCTTAATAACAAATTCTAATTTTTCTTTAGGATTTTCGAAAACCGGAGCATCAACAAATGTATTTACTAATAGTACAGCTATAACAAAGCTTACTACAACAATAATCAAGGATTTTCTCATTTCTTATAATCTTATCGGGCTGAATTTTCTGAAATAACTTTTGGAATTTTTTGCTCTATAATCATTAAATCGGCTAGAACTAAAGCAGTTATTGCCTCAAGAACCACAGGAACACGCAATGCAATACATACATCATGTCTACCTTTTATTTTTAATTTTTCTTGTTTTCCGGTTTCTAAGTTTAATGAATTTTGTTCCTGTGAAATACTAGATGTAGGTTTAACAGCCACTCTAAAAATCAAGGGATTTCCATTTGAGATACCACCATTTATTCCACCAGCATAATTGGTAATGGTTCGTCCTGTTGAATCTACGATTGAATCATTATGTTCGCTTCCAAACATTGTGGCAGCTTTAAAGCCAGATCCAAACTCAATTCCTTTGATTGCAGGAATCGAAAAAACTGCATGGCTAATTAATGATTCCAAAGAGTCAAAAAATGGTTCACCAAGGCCAACCGATACATTTTCGGCACTGCACTCTACTATTCCACCAATTGAGTCATCATTCTTAATAGCATTGTCTATTGCTTTTACAACATCAGTTTCACCACCCGCTTCAATAATTCTTGCACTTATCTGAACATGATTGATTAATTTCTTTGCAATAACTCCTGCAGCAACCAAACCCAGTGTTAATCGGCCAGAGAAATACCCGCCACCACGATAATCATTAAATCCACCAAACTTCATTTTGGCCGTAAAGTCGGCATGACCCGGACGCGGTAAACGAAAAATATCTTTATAATCATCGGATTTAGTATTTTTATTCTGGAATGATATTAATATTGGAGCACCTGTTGTATATCCATTAAAAACACCTGAAATAAGCCTTGGTTTATCTTCTTCAATTCTAGGAGTTGTACCCTTTGCTCCACTTTTTCTTCTTAAAATATCTTCACTAAAATCATCTTCTGTAATAGCTAATCCAGCAGGGCATCCATCGATTAAAACACCTACCTGGTTACCATGCGATTCGCCATACATACTTACCCTGAATATTCTGCCAAATGAATTCATAAGCTATAATTTTAAGGAAATGAAAATACAGAATATTCTGCCACAAACAAAATTTAAACTTTACATAGATTCTTTTACTTTTTAAAAAAAAATTAATTGCTTTATTTATTGATTTTTACATAGAATTTAATGTAACTATACTTAACTTTTTGTAAACTTTTTTTGCTTTTTTGTAATGTTTACTTTACTTTTGATTCAAATTAATTTTAAAACACTTTAATTATGAAAACGTATTTTCCAAATTATTTTAAGAAGATTGGAATCACTCTTTTTATCATTTCATTCTTTGTATCAATACTATCAACTATGCACACGCACGTTGATGAGTCAGAATATGAAAAATATTCTATTTCACAAGAAGGAGAAAATATTGAAAATTTAATTGCCGATCCTTTTACAATTAAAACAAGAAACAATATAAAACGAATAGGAATTATTCTTTCTATAACTGCATTACTTGTATATGTTTTCTCAAGTGAAAAAATTGAAGATGAGTTTATTCAAAATTTAAGATATAAAAGTTTAATGCAATCACTGATCATTACATGGTTATCGATAGGTATTCTCTCCATAATTAAAGATTTTTATGCTTTTGATACCGGAATAATTAAATTTACTTATAATGGTGATCCTATAAATATTCTTAACACTCAACTAATATTGTATATTATCATCTTTCATCGTAAGAAAAAGAAATATTAAATAAAACTTAAAGATTACTAATTATGAAAACATATTTTCCTTACTATTTAAGAAGAATTGGAATTGCATTTGTAATTATTGCCATTGGATTATCTTTTTATGCAAATATTAATGACTTTGTAAAAGGTTTTAATGAAGGCAGAGCAGATGCTGCAAATATAAGTGAATATGAACGAGAGCAATTAAAACAAAAAGAATATCATATCATATCTGATGCAAGGAGCCAAACTTTTACATGGATTAGTTTAAGTTTTTCATTTGCCGGATTTCTACTTTATATGTTCTCTAAAGAAAAGGTGGAAGATGAGTTTATTCAAAAACTTCGATTTATGAGTTTAGCAAAATCCTTGCTTATAACGTGGATTCTTGTATCACCATTTATCATCTTTGATCTTAGATATGAAATTGGCGGATTATACATCTTACAGTTTCAGTTGTTTACCTATGTTATCATTTATAATTATTACAAAAAATGGAAGTTTGGGAGTTAAATTATGAAAAACCTATTAAAAGTAGAACGTGCAAAAAAGGATATTACCCAGGCTGACTTAGCAGATAAAATTGGAGTATCCAGGCAAACCATAAATGCTATTGAAAAAGGCAAATTTGTACCATCAACCGTACTTGCTTTAAAACTGGCAAAATTCTTTGGTACCAGTGTTGAAGAGATATTTAGACTGGAAGAAAATGATTAAACATTAGTCTTCATCAGCATTAATATTTTATGATAATATTGGCCATCATATTAGTGATTATATTTATTCTAATAGTAAAAATTACTATTTAAATTTTTTATTATGATTCAAATACATTTAAAGAAATATTATAAAAATTATCTATTCTTTCTATTTATAGTTCTATCTTATCTGATCAGTCTATTATATAGCAAAAAAGGTATGACTATATATTATTTGGTTGCAATCAGTATTTTTATTCTTGGATTTTCAAAAACAACATTTTTTAAAGACTTAGGACTTTCCTTTAAGATATTTTTAAATAAAAAAATCTACTCATATTTAATTCCAAGCATTATAATATCAAATGTTATTTTATTTGCAATAACAAAATATATTATGAATGACCCAAATAGTGCAAAGGAAAGTGAAAATATATTATTACTCAGTTTATTTTTTATTAGTTTAAATAGTATTAGAACCTTTGGAGAAGAATTTATTTTCAGGGGATTTCTTTTAATTAAAGACATTAAAAATAACAATTTGCTATTTTGGATTCTAAATATTGTTCAGGCATTACTATTTAGTTTAATTCATTCTCTATTTGTTGATGACCTATTGAGTAAATTTATTTTTGGATCTTATGTATTAGTGCTTTCTATATATTTCGGATGGCTAAATAGAAAATTTAATAGTTTATTTTTAAGTTGGGTAATTCATTGGATAAATGGAATTCAAACCTTGATTATTGCATTTTTGATTTAATACTATTGTAACCATGCACACTCAAAAAGCATTTTTATCAATCTAAAATACCTTTCTTATATTCTCTTAAAGCTCTCTCCCGGGCTTCTTTATGGTCTATAATAGGTTTAAGATATTTATCTGTTCCAAATTCCGGCACCCATTTTTTTATATATTCAAAATCTTTATCAAATTTTTTCTGCTGTTCATTTGGATTAAATATTCTGAAATAAGGAGCTGCATCACAACCTGTTCCTGCTGCCCATTGCCAGTTTCCATTGTTTGATGATAATTCAAAATCCAATAATTTCTTAGCAAAATAAGCTTCGCCCCAACGCCAGTCAATAAGCAAATGCTTGCATAAAAAGCCTGCCGTAATCATTCTTACGCGGTTATGCATGTATCCTGTTTTATTTAATTGGCGCATTCCTGCATCAACCATGGGGTATCCAGTTTTCCCTTCGCACCAGGCTTTGAATTCATTTTCGTTATTTCTCCATTCAATGCCATCATATTTTCGTTTAAAATTATGATCAACAACATCGGGAAAATGATATAAGATTTGCATAAAGAACTCGCGCCAAATAAGCTCACTTAAAAATACCTGGTTATTTTTTAATTGATTAACCAATTGTCGAATGCTAACTGTTCCAAACCTTAGGTGCGGGCTTAAATAACTGGTAGAATCTACAGCAGGAAAATCTCTTTCATTAGAATAATTATCTAAATCATTAATATTGTATTCCTTAACTTTTATTTTTGATTTTTTAAATCCTAACTCACTTAACGAAGGAAAAGAAGAGTTAAATGTATAAAACACCTTATAATCAACGTCTTTATCATAAGATATTTTCAGATGTTGGAATTTCTCTATCCATTTGTTTTTATA
>CAZPMA010000084.1:0-8670 GCA_964587535.1 uncultured Bacteroidales bacterium | reverse complement strand
TTATCATAAATAAAATTTACCCTGGCATCATCTGCAGCTAGTTCATCCAGAATCTGGGTATCAAAAATAAAAACAGGTAATACCTTGAGTCTTGATTTTAAAGCATGGTTAAGTGCAGTGTTATCTTCCAGTCTTAAATCCCGTCGAAACCAAAATATTGTTAAATTTTTATCCATTAATTTTTAAAATAGATATACATATTTAATGAACTTGCAATGAGTAACCATATTAAATAAGGCAATATCAATAGCGACCAGTATTTGAGTGTTTCCAGGTACCTAAAAAAGAAAACAGCAATCAAAATGCTTAATGCCGATATTACAACGAGTCCAAGTAATGCTAGATGGAATTTAAAGAATACCATACTCCATGATATATTCAATATCAGTTGTGAAATAAATAATATAAAAACTACATTTCTTTTATCCTGATTTTGCCATAAATAAGTCATGTAAACTGAGAAGGTAATCATAATAGTTGTCCAGGCAAAACCAAACATCCATCCCGGGGGTGTCCAGGGAGCTTTATTCAGATTCTGATACCAATCGGAAGGAACACCTGAACCAGTAAAAATACCGCCTATTGCAAGTGCCCCAAAATTTATAATTAGAAAAACAATCAGTCGGTAAATCATAACAGTATATTTTAATTTGCAATTCGTTGAATCATTCCTTTAAAGATAATACCATGAAACGGATAAACCAAATACCAATACATTCTTCCCCACAGGCCTTTTGGTCGGAAAGTAGCGGTTTGAATCAATTGATCATTCTCGATTTTAAATTCTAACCAGGCATCGCCCGGTAATTTCATTTCGGCAAAAAGCAATAATCTTCCTTCATTTTTATTTGCATAAAGCACCCTCCAAAAATCTATTGCATCACCCGGAGAAATTGTATCTTCATTTGTTCTTCCTCGTCGCAAACCTACTCCACCACTTAGTTTATCAAGAAATCCACGTGCTAACCATAAATAATTGGCAAAATACCACCCTGTTTTTCCACCAATACTCCAGATTTTATTTAATGTACGCTCTTTATTCTCTACTACCTTTGTTCTAACATCGGTAAAACAACCAAAAGTAGGCACATGAATAAAGTCCGATAACTTAATATCCATACTTCCACTTACTAAAGCATCTTTCCAACTTGATACTACATGGTTATCCTGAATTTCAGAAAATGATCTTCTTAACGATTCTTCATATGTTTTTGGTTTAATATCTAAAATTTGATTGATCTCACTATTTTGACAAACGACTTCTACTTTCATGCTATCCACCAATGCAACAGCTAATTTATAAGAAGTTGATGTAATAAAATATAGCCAATAGGATGACAATCGTGGTGTCATTACCGGAACAACCCAAATAATTCGTTTTAGTTTTCTGACGCGTGCAAATTCTAAAAGCATCTGTTTATAAGATAAGATATCAGGACCTCCAATATCAAAGCTTTTATTGTAAACTTTTTTATTGAGCAAAGATTTAGTCAGAAACAGAATTACATCAGAAATTCCAATGGGTTGACATTTAGTTTTTAACCACTTAGGGGTGACCATTAATGGCAATTTTTCAACTAAATCGCGAATAATTTCGAAAGATGCACTTCCAGATCCAATAATAATTCCTGCTCTAAGTGTAGTAAAGTTATATTTGCCTTTGGCCAGTTCATTTTCAACCTGCTTTCTCGATGATAAATGCTCAGACAAACTTTTCTCGTTAATAATACCACTTAAATAAATTACATGCTCAACTTGTGTCTTTTCAATAGCCATTTTAAAATTAACTGCTGATTCCTGTTCAAGTTTTTGATATTGACTTGATACAGACATGGAATGAACCAAATAATACGCTGCATGAATATCTGAAGGTATTTTTTCTAATGATTGTGCATCCAACAAATCAATTTCAATGATCTCGATGTTTTTTAATAAGGATTGTGGTGGATTAAAGCGTTGTCGGTCGCGAACACAACAAACCACTTGATGACCGTTTTGTATTAAAACAGGTAAAAGTCGTTTTCCGACATATCCCGTAGCTCCTGTTAACAATATTTTCATCCAGACAAGTTATGGAATAATAACAGAAAATCAGCAAAATTGTTTCTGTAATATACTATACAAACTCACTTAATTCCAGCCAACGGTCCGATTTCTCATCTAAAAGTTTAATAATTTCACCCACTCTGTTCGATTTAGTAATTAAATCATCTGATGAGAGTGCTCCACTTGAAATTTCATTTTCAAGTTTGGATTTCTCATTTTCCAATTCAGCAATATCGTTTTCTAACTTTTCAAATTCTCTTTTCTCATTAAAAGAAAGCTTTGTTTTGGATTTTTCCTGTTTTGGTTTTTCCTTTTTAAATACTGCTTTATCTTCTTTTTTTTCTTCTCTTTCAAGCTTAGTTAGCCATTCGCGATATAAAGTATAGCTTCCCGGAAAATCTTTAACGATTCCATTTCCCCTAAAAACAAACAGGTGATCAACAACCTGATCCATAAAATAACGATCGTGTGAAACAACAATTACAACACCATCAAAAGTAGATAAGTATTCTTCCAACACAGCAAGTGTCATAATATCCAGATCGTTGGTTGGTTCATCAAGAATTAAGAAATTTGGTTTTCGCATAAGCACTGTCACAAGGTATAATCTGCGTTTTTCACCTCCGCTCAATTTTGAAACTGGAGTATAATGCATATCATAGGGGAATAAAAAGAAATTAAGAAATTCTTTTACTCCCATTTGTCTGCCATCTCCCAGGGTTACCACTTCGGCAATTTCCTGAACCACATCGATTACACGCTGATCCTCTTTATATTTAATCCCTTCTTGTTTATAGTAACCAAAAACAATGGTTTTTCCCACATCAATTTGTCCTGAATCGGGTTGAATATTTTCAGTTATCAAATTTAAAAATGTTGATTTTCCTGTTCCATTATCTCCAACAATACCAACTTTTTCGCCACGTGAAAATTTATAGCTAAAATCTTGTAATACAGTCAGATCATCAAATTTTTTATTCAGTTTTTCTAATTCCAGGATCTTTTTCCCCATTCGCGAAGACTGAACAGAAATTCGCATTTCTTCTTCCGTTCTGCCACTCGAAGCAACATCTTTTAACTGGTAATAGTTGTCAATTCGGTACTTAGCTTTAGTTCCACGAGCTTTAGGCATTCTACGCATCCAGTCTTCTTCTTTCCGTAAAGTATTTTTAGCTTTTTCAATCAACGCTTCTTCATTTGCCAGTCGTTCATCACGCTTTCTTATAAAATATGAATAATTGCCTTTATACTGATAAATTTGTGAATTATCCATTTCAATAATTTCGTTGCAAACTCGATCCAGAAAATAACGGTCGTGGGTTACCATTAAAAGAGTAGATTTAGTATTTTTCAAATAAAGTTCTAACCACTCAATCATATCTAAATCAAGGTGGTTTGTTGGCTCGTCTAATAACAATAAATCCGGCTCATCGATAATTACTGAAGCCAGAGCCACCCTTTTTTTCTCACCACCCGACAAAGTTGAAATCTTTTGGTTATAATTATTAATCTTAAGTTTAGTTAGAACCTGTTTTACTTTAACATCATAATCCCAAGCTTGCAAGTGATCCATTTTCTCCATGGCTTTCGCCAAATCATTTTTTTCATTCGATTCTATGGCTGTATTGTAGTTAATAATAGCCTGCTTAATATCTTGCGAAGAGTGAAATACTTCATCTATTATAGTATTTTTTTCATTTAATGGTGGGTTTTGTTCAAGAAAGCCAATTTTCAGATCCCTTCTGAAAGTAATTTTTCCTTCATCCTCACTATCTTTTCCTGCAATTATATTTAAAAGTGATGTTTTACCTGTTCCATTTTTAGCCACAAGAGCTACTTTCTGGTCCTTATCAATACCAAAGGTAATTCCTTCAAAAAGAACCAAATCGCCAAAAGACTTTTTTAGATTTTCAACTTGCAGATAACTTATCATAAATTCTTTATTAATTCAGTTACAAATGAACTCATTTCATTTATTTATAAAAAATTTCAAGTATATATTTTTGTTTTTATATTTCAATATCTTAATTTTCAGTATTAAACTTAGGTAATGGCTAAACGAACGTATATTTTACTGCTTATTTTGCACTTAATTCTTACAGCCGATTTTACATTAAAAGCTGAAAATGAATTAAATGACTCCACAAAAGTTAGAGATAAAAAAACACTTATTGAAAATAATCTTAAAGCAATAAGAAACAACCTGGTTTTTGAAACTGATAGTTTTCTTGATCTGGCTAAACAAACGTTAAAACTATCAAAAGAAATTAATTATAATAATGCCATATGTGAAGCATATTTATTTTTAGGAGATATTTATAAAATCAGGAATATAAATGATAGTGCGATTTATAATTACAATAATGGTATTCAGTTTGCTGATGATAATTGTGATAAGCTTATAAATTTCTATTGGAATTTAGCAAATCTTTATAGAATTACCGGTAACTACAGTGAAGCGCTTGAAATGAGTTTAAGAGCTAAAGAAATTGTTGAGTCTGGTAAAACAAATAAATATATCTACCAAACATATAATCTTTTGGGATTGAGCTATCAATCATTAATGGAATATGAATTAGCTCAAACCTACTTTGAAAAAACAGCTCTCCTGGCATTGCATGTAGGAGACACAGCTTTCTCTGGTGTAATATATGCTAATATTGGTAAATTATTATATGATCAGGAAAAATATGACGAATCATTAAAGTATTTTGAAAAAGGGGTTAAAATAGAAAATAAATTTGAATTATGGGGGAGTTTGGGAAATTCCTACACCATTATAGCAAATATCTTTATGCAAAAAGAACTTCTTGATTCAGCTAAACATTATCTTTTTCTGGCTACAGATTTACAAAAAAAGTCTAATAATAAACAAGGATTACCCTATACACTGTTAGGGGTAAGTCAATATTATTATAAGATTCATGAATATAACAACGCCATATTTCATCTGGATATTACCATTGACTATGCTGAATCATATAATCAGAAAAGTGTTTTAAGTAAAGCCCATCATCTTAAAGCAAAGATATTTGCACAACAAAAAAGATACGAAGAAGCGTATAAAGAATTTGAGCAGTTCTTCATGATTTACAATGAATTATATGATGTAAAAAAGATTAACAAAGCAAAAGCTTTGGAACAGCAGCTTATTCAACAAGCAAAAGAAAGCGAACTGGTTAGTTTAGAGTTGAAAAAGCAAAAAACTATAAATATATTATTATCCGTAATTATAGGTTTGATAATTATTGTTGCTGGAGTCATTACTTATTATTTAATTCGTGTTAAACAGTTTAATAAGGAGCTTAAAATCTCCAAAGAAAAAGCTGAAGAATCTGATAAATTAAAGAGTAAATTTTTACAGACCATTTCGCATGAAATCAGAACCCCACTGAATGGGATAATTGGCTTTTCAGAAATGTTAATGTTAAATCAAAATATTACTCAAGCAGAACTTACTCAAATAAATGAGATGGTGCTAAAAAACAGTAATGACCTTACATCAACAATTGATAACCTGGTTGATATCGCACACCTTACAACGAATCAGTATAATGTAAAAAAATCAAATTTTGAGTTAAACAGTTTACTTGATGATGTTTATGCTAAAGCACATAAGAATATTATATTAAGTGAAAAATCTAAGCTAGAATTTATTATAAAAACAGAAAGGAAGATTGATATCTATTCAGACAAATCAATTATTTCTAAGATTCTGTTGCACCTGTTAAAAAATGCATTTCTATATACCGACCAGGGTAAAATTGAACTTGGTTATAATATTCTGAATAAAACAGACAAAAAACCGATAATAGTTATTTATGTAAAAGATACGGGAGTTGGAATTCCAAAAGATAAAATAGATATTATATTTTCCACATTTAGACATGGCGACGAGAATTTAAATATTAAAGTTGGAGGAACAGGACTTGGTTTATCAATCGTTAGTAAGTTTGCAGAACTTATCAATGGGAAAATCTGGGTCGAATCTGAAATAAATACAGGTAGCACATTCTACATTTCATTTCCTGTTAAATAGAGTAAATTCTAAAATCACATTAAGAGTTCTTTGTCAAAATCATTAAATTTGGACTCAATAATAAGATTGGTATGACGAAAAAAGAACGATTCGAAAAAGTAATTGAATATTTTAAACAAGAACGCCCAATTGCTGAAACAGAATTAGACTATAACACACCCTTTGAATTACTGGTTGCAGTTATTCTGAGTGCTCAATGCACAGACAAAAGAGTTAATATGTTAACTCCTGCCCTATTAGAACGTTTCCCAACAGCCTACGAAATGGCACAGGCATCTGTTGAAGAAGTATTTGAATACATTAAAAGTTGTTCCTATCCTAACAATAAAGCAAAGCACTTAGTAGGCATGTCAAAAATGCTTGTTGATGAATTTAATGAAATTGTTCCGGACGATATTAAAGAACTACAAAAACTTCCGGGTGTTGGTAGAAAAACTGCCAATGTAATTGCATCAGTAGTCTTTGACAAACCTGCACTAGCAGTTGACACTCACGTTTTTAGAGTTTCAAAGAGAATTGGATTAACTACTAATGCAAAGACACCATTGGAAACCGAAAAACAACTGGTAAAATATATTCCCGAAGAATTAATACCTATAGCACACCATTGGTTAATTTTGCATGGCAGATATGTTTGTATAGCCCGCAAACCAAAATGCGAGGAATGCGGGATAAAGTCATATTGTAAATACTATTCTACCATATAAGATTACTCATATTTAAGCACTTCTGCCGGTTTAGTATATGATACTTTTACCGATTGATAAAATACAGTAATAAAGGTAATTACCAGTAATAAAACACCTGAGATTATAAAAATCCAGATATTTAAATCTATTTTATACGCATAATTATTTAACCAAGCTTTCATTAAATAGTAAGCAACAGGCCATGCTAACAAACAAGATATTAATACCAGCTTAATAAATTGTTTTGAAACTAAAAAAATTATTGATAATACCGAAGCACCCATTGCTTTTCGAATTCCCACTTCTTTTGTTCGTTGAACAAGCATAAAGGAAACAAGACCGTATAACCCTAAACAAGCAATTATAATGGCAACAAATGTAAATATTTTTATAATTTTTGATGTTCTTTCTTCTGTTCTATATCTATCTTCAATGCTTTCTTTAAGAATCTGATAAGTATAAATATATTCAGGATATATTTCGTTCCAGCATTCTTTAATGTATGGTTCAATGGCAGAATAACTAGTATTATCCGTTTTAATATGCATCTGTGCATAAAAATCTTCTAAGGGAAGAAATATTACAGGAACAATATCTGAGTGTAAGGAAAATGCATGAAAATCGTCAACAACGCCACAAATCCTGGAATTTAATGATCCAAATACTCTTACGTACATATCAATAGCTTCTATTGGTCTTTCAATACCTGTTCTTTTTAGAAAGCTTTTTGTAACCACAATATTGTAAGTAGAATCATTAATGTGCGTATTCTTATACCATTCTCCTGCCAAGAGTTTTAATCCATAAAAACTATAGTAACTTGTATCAACAGTTTTAACATTTGCATTATAATCTTCATTTTCATCTTCTTTAAGATGAAAACTAGAAGTAATATTAGAACCTGATAAAGGAGCTCCTATACCATAAGATATATCCTTAATCTTAGGATTTTGTTTTAAAAGATCTGCCATAGCATTAACTTTTGTAGATTGGTAACCAGGCAAGTCAACCATGATTATATTCTCTTTTTCAAAACCTAAATCTTTATTTCTAAAGAAGTCTATTTGCATTGAAACAACTATAGCGCTCACAATTAAAATTTGTGAGATAAAAAATTGAAAAATGACCAACAGATTGTATAAAGAGAATGATTTTCTCCTGCCTAATTTCATATTATACCTTAAAGCACGTATTGGATTGTATCTTGAAAGCACCATTGCCGGATATGAACCTGACAAAAAAGTTAAAGTAATTAATACCACAAGTAAAAACAAAATAACAGATAAACTACCATATAAATGCAGGTTCATACTATTACCGAGTACTGAGTTAATTTTATCTAATACTATTTCCGTAAGAATTAATGATATAATCTCCGCAATAAGCAATATTATAAATGTTTCGCCCAGAAACTGTTTGATAAGTTTTTTTCTATCGGCACCAAGAACCTTTCTAATACCAACTTCTTTTGACCTTTTTATAGTTTGTACTATTGACAAATTTGTAAAATTTATAAAGGCAATTAATAATATAAATAATCCAACGGTTATAAATATTAAAATAAATCGTGTACTTGTAACATAAGCCCCTTCAAAGGTATGATACCTGTCGTCGAAATGAATTTTCTTTAGCGCTTGTAATAAGTAAAATTCCCTGCCGGAATTATTCTCTTCCGGAATGTTATTTTTAACAATATCACTTATCTGAAGTTCAATATTTTCGACTGAGCTGGTTTCTTTTAAATTCAGATAGGTTCCAAAGCCTGAAATTCTTGTTCCCCAATTATCGTATTCAAACTGAAAGAAGTCCTGATTTAATGACACCCAGGAAATTAATAGTTGATAAGGAATATGTGTGTTATTTGGTGGATCTTTTACGATCCCTGTAACATTAAAA
>CAZPMA010000083.1:0-13479 GCA_964587535.1 uncultured Bacteroidales bacterium | reverse complement strand
TTGCCAAACAACCAAAGGAAACTGATCATCCAATTTGCCTTCTAATATTTCATCACAAACCTGAATAATCCTTTTCATTTTTTCTGTCGATAATACCCCTAACTTATTGTTTGATATTGCTGCAGCTTTTTTTACATATACAAAAGCATAAATTATCTCTATTGGCATATGTTGACTGCCAATCTTAAAATTCTGGATGGATCGTTGAGTTTGAGCTCCCCAATATTTCTCTTCAGGAACTAGCACTTCCCCCATAGTATCATATTCTTTTCTGTACATTGTAATCCTTTTTTAGTTATAACAAACCTGCTTAAAATTAGTTTATAAAAAAGGTGATTAGTTTAAACCAATCACCTTTAGATAGAACATTATATGTTAATTACATACTGTAAAAATCGTTCCCTTTATCATCCACTAAAATAAATGCCGGAAAATTCTTTACATTTATCTTATAAATTGCTTCCATACCCAATTCAGGATATTCCAATAATTCAACTTTTGTAATATTTTCCTGTGCTAGTAATGCGGCAGGGCCACCAATACTTCCTAAATAGAATCCACCATGCTTTTTACAAGAATCGGTAACAACCTGGCTGCGGTTTCCCTTAGCAATCATTATCATGCTACCGCCTTTGCTTTGGAACAAGTCAACATAAGGGTCCATTCTGCCTGCGGTTGTCGGTCCAAACGATCCTGATGGCATTCCTTCAGGAGTTTTTGCAGGACCCGCATAATAAATTGGATGATCTTTAATGTATTGTGGCAAACCTTCACCACTTTCAATGCGCTCTTTTAATTTAGCATGAGCAATATCGCGGCCCACAATGATAGTTCCATTTAATGATAAACGAGTACCAACATTATGCTTGCTTAACTCTGATAAAACATTTTTTATTGGTTGATCAAGATCAATTACTACAGCACCTTTTTCATCCGGATTTCGTAACTCTTCAGGGATAAATCTTGCAGGGTTATCTTCCATCTTCTCAACCCATATACCATCTTTATTGATCTTTGCTTTTATATTTCTGTCGGCAGAACAAGAAACTCCCATTCCAACAGGACACGATGCTCCATGACGCGGTAAACGCACTATTCTTATATCTAAAGCAAGATATTTACCACCAAACTGTGCTCCTATTCCTAATTTACCGGCAGCATCCAGTATTTTCTTTTCTAATTCAACATCTCTGAAAGCCTGACCACCATCGTTTCCTTCTGTTGGCAGGTTATCCAGATATTTAGCAGAAGCCAATTTTACCGTTTTTAAGGTCGACTCAGCCGAAGTACCACCAATTACAAATGCAACATGATATGGAGGACAAGCAGCAGTGCCAAGCGACTTTAACTTTTCAATTAAGAAAGATTCCAATTTTTCTGGATTTAACAATGCTTTTGTTTGCTGGTAAAGCATTGTTTTATTTGCCGAACCACCACCTTTAGCAATAAAAAGAAACTTATATTCATCGCCATCGGTAGCACTTATATCAATTTGAGCAGGTAAGTTGGTTTTTGAGTTTTGCTCTTTATACATATCCAAAGGAATGGTTTGAGAGTAACGAAGGTTTTCTTCGGTATAGGTTTTATAAACTCCTAAAGAGAGCGCCTTTTCATCGCCACCACCAGTCCAAACCTGTTGTCCTTTTTTCCCAACAATTGTTGCTGTTCCGGTATCCTGACAGAAAGGAAGTTTCCCTTTTACAGAAACTTCAGCATTGCGTAACATTGTTAATGCAACATATTTATCATTATCACTTGCTTCGGGATCTTTTAATATTGAAGCTACTTGTTCTAAATGTGCAGTACGTAACATAAATGAAGTATCTCGAAAAGCAGCATTAGCAAGTTTTGTTAATCCTTCAGGATTAACTTTTAAAATCTTTTTACCTTCAAATTCAACTACAGAGACAAAATCATTCGTTAATAAATAGTATTCAGATTCATCTTTCCCAATAGGGAAAGGATCCTGATAAAAAAAATCGGGAGTTGCCATAAAATTTATATTTTAGTTTTTGTTTGTAATGTCCAATTTAAAAAGCAATTATATCATTATAAAATCACCCTTTAATTGAACTGAAAAGATACAAAAATTAAAGCAAGACATCAATATGTTTTACAATATCTCCAAATACAGCTTTATTTCCTTTAACTATGATTGGACGACCAATTAATTTAGGATTTTCTATCATGATTTTAATCCATTCATCATCTGTATAAGATTTACCTTTATGATTTAACTTATAATCAACTTCCTGTTTGCGTAAAATCTCATCAGGCTTTACTCCAAGTTTCGAGATGATCTCTTTTAAACTTTCAAAAGTAAATGGCTGATCTTTTAAATATTCCACAATTTTTGGCTGTATCCCTTTTGATTCTAAATACTGCAAGCCGACACGACTTTTACGGCATCTTGCATTATGATAAATTGTATATGACATAATTAATCTATTAATTTGAAAATTTCGTCAATTGGCTTTTTAGATTTTGGCTGCAATTCTCTTACTGATTTCCCAACAGCAACAAATGCAATTAAATGATATGGCGATTTAACATTTAACATCTTCTCAAGACTTTCTTTTGCCATCATAGGAGCACTTAACCAACATGCACCATATCCCATATCAACAGCACATAAGAGTATATTCTGAATAGCAGCACCGGCACTTTGCATATCAGGAAAATTTCGGAGTTTATTTATTTCATCATGAGATAACTTTACTCCCTTTTCTAATACAGATTCATAATCTTCCATAACCATAGCTATAACAGCAGGTGCATTTTCAAAAAATGTGGCAAACCATTCAACCTGAGATTTTACATTCTTAGAAGCAATAGACTCATTTGCTGGTAAATTTTTAATTTTATCAGCAACTTTTACAGCCATCTCGGATAAAACATCCTTATTTGTAACTACAATAAACTTCCAGGGTTGATAATTATTAACACTTGGCGCCAGACCAGCCATTCGAACTAATTCCTTTAAATCATCAACAGGAACTTTTTCATCAGTAAAATTACGAATACTTGTTCTTTTTTCGATTGCTAATCTTAAATCCATATTTTTAGTTTTTAATTCAGATTAAATATAAGGATTTTAACTGCTCAAATTAACAAGAAACTCATCATTTTGTTTGAGAAAAATAAAAAAGCCTGAAAGTAAATTACTTTCAGGCTTTTTTTATGTTTTAATTTTTCTATTTTTTCATAAATGCTAACATCGACTCAAAAATTAATCTCCCATCGGTATTTCCTAACTCATCATCAGCGGCACGTTCTGGATGCGGCATCATACCAAAAACATTTTTCTTTTCGTTACAAACTCCTGCAATATTCTCCAAAGAACCATTTGGATTTGCTTCTGAAGTAATTTCACCATGTTCATTGCAATATCTGAAAAGAATTTGTCCGTTCTGGCGCATTTCCTGCAATGTCTCTTTCTTAGCATAATATCTTCCTTCGCCATGTGCAATAGGAATTTTCAGAGCTCTTTGTTTATCTAATAATCCAGTAATACTACTTGTATTGTTATCGGGAATAATGAAAGTGTTTTTACAAATAAACTTCTGATTATTATTATGCAGCAATGCTCCCGGTAATAACCCTGATTCACAAAGAATCTGGAATCCATTACAAACGCCAAAAACAAAACCACCTTTGTTTGCAAATTCAATAACCTTTTCCATAATTGGAGAATATCTTGCAATAGCTCCCGAACGTAAATAATCACCATAAGAAAAACCACCAGGCAATACAATAGCATCTACTTTTTGAAGATCAGTATCTTTATGCCATAATTCGACAACTTCTTGTTCCATTATATTACTTAGAACGTAAATCATGTCTTGATCGCAATTTGATCCGGGAAATATAACTACTCCAAATTTCATCTGAAAATTTTTTGAAAATTGACTTTTTGTTTTGTTTTACAATTACTTAGAATAATCTAAGATAATTTTTACATTTCAAAGATAAAACTAATTACTATCTCGAACAAATAATTAATTTGATGTTTAAAATCATAAAAAAATAATTCTGTATTTTAGTAACATAATTAAAAAAACACCATCATGAAAACATTAAAGTTTATTTTAAAGACTATAACAGTATTAGCAGTTTTATTTATTGCTTTCGTAATTTACGCTTCTGTAACAAATTATAGCCCAGACCTCACAACTGAAGTATACAAATCCGAATCGCCAGATACCATTCGTGTTAATGCCAATTTAGATTTAATGATATGGAATATTGGATACTGTGGATTGAGTGCTGATATGGATTTCTTTTATGATGGTGGAAAACAAGTTCGTACATCTAAAGAAAATGTATTTGATAATTTCGAGAGCGTTAAATCATTATTAAAACAAAATGATACACTTGATTTTATTCTTTTACAAGAAGTAGATATTAAATCTAAAAGAAGTTATAAAATAAATGAAGTGGAGAGTTTTAAATCTCTACTGCAAGATTTTGTAGGTGTTTTTGGTAAAAATTATGATGTAAAATTTGTGCCTTCTCCATTAACTAATCCCTTGGGTAAAGTAAAATCCGGTTTATTAAGTTTTTCGAAAAACAACCCGATAAATGCAATTCGATATTCATTCCCGGGTAATTATTCATGGCCGGTAAGTTTATTTATGTTGGACAGATGTTTTCTGGTAAAAAGGTATCCAACCACTAATCAAAAAGAACTTATTGTAATAAATACTCACAACTCTGCATATGATGATGGTTCCTTAAAAAAACAACAAATGGAGTATCTAAAAACTTTTTTATTAGATGAATATGAAAAAGGAAACTATATAATTGTTGGTGGCGACTGGAATCAAAACCCACCGGATGTTGATTACACTTCTTTAAAGGAAAATTCACCTACAAAACGTTTTGTGTTAAATCCAATTGATGCAGATTATTTGCCTTCGGACTGGACCTGGGTTTATGATCCAACAACTCCAACTAACAGGTATTTAAATGCACCTTATGTTAAAGGTGAAACGATAACTCCAATTATTGATTTCTATCTTATGTCGCCAAACATAAAACCAGAATCTGTAAAAACATTGAATTTAGACTTTAAAAACACTGACCACCAGCCGGTTATAGCAAAAGTAAGATTATTATAAAATTTATCCATTTTCTTTTTGCAAATAAGGCTTTTTGTATACTTTTGCCCCAAATTTTAGGGGCTTATGTTAAAAGGGTTATTTAAGAACAAATTTTCATTTGTTGTTCTGTTTGTTATAGCATTTTTTAATGTTAATGCGAATACCAGTGACAACTTTTTAAAAGCAAACTTTTCAGTTGATTTTATGAGTATGCATACATGGCGTGGATATGCTACAAGTTATGCTCCTACTATTGAACCTACAGTTGAAATATCAACAGGCAATTCAACAACTGGAATTTGGGCAGCACAAAGTATTGATAATAAATATACTGAAATAGATTTGTATTTAACATATAATTACAAAAACATCTCGTTTACCATTTTTGATTATTATTGTCCTCCTACTTACAAATCAAGTTCAGAAATAACCAATTTCGAAAAATATTCTACAAAACATACCATCGAGTTAGCCCTGGAAGTTTCAAGCATATTTAAATCTCCATTCGATTTTATGATAGCAACAATGGTATATGGTGATGATATTCATGATGAAACAATGAAAAACCGATATTCAACATATTTTCAGTTTGGGTATTCAACCATAATAAACAAAAATAATATTAATCTGGTTTTAGGTTTTAACGCTTTTGAAAGTTATTATTCTAATTCATTTGGAGTTGTTAATACTGGAATTTCAACATCAAGAAACATAAAAGTTTTTAACAAGAAAGAAATCCCTTTACAAGCTTCATTAATAACTAATCCGGCAAACAATTCATTATTTATAAAATTCGGATTTACTTTATAATTTGCAGTTTGCCATTTAAAACAACAGCATCTAAATCCATATTTTTTGCAGATCTTAATGCCCCTTCTATTGTATGCACAATTGGTTCTCCTTTAAGGTTAAACGATGTGTTAATTAGGGCTTTTATGCTATGATTATCATTCAATTCCGTTAACAAATCAAAAACATATGGGTTGTCTTGCCTGCTAAAAACAACTTGCATCCTGGATGTCCCATCCACATGAACCGCCCCCTCAATTTCCTTCTTTTTTGCTTCTAAAACTTTAAAATCTAACAACATAAACTTACTTAAATGATGAATTTCTTTCAAGCCTGTAAAATATTTTGCGTTTTTTTCAAGCATTATAGGAGCTACGGGTCTATACCACTCTCTCTTTTTATGGTATTCGCTCACTTTTTTAGCTATTTCTTTAGAATTTGCCAAAGCTAAAATACTCCTGTTTCCAAGAGCTCTAGGCCCAGTTTCGCCCAGGTTATTTGCTACACCAATTACTTTTCCCTGCTTTAATAAATCAACAATCTGAATAATGTCTTCTTTCGAATAATCAACCCGATAATCATTAATATCCCAATTATTCAAATAAGCATTATGATGTTCTAATTTACCATGTTTTAATAGTTCTATTAATGCTCCTGCACCTATAGATAAACCTGAGTCATTTGTGCATGGTGGAATAAAAACATCTTTAAATATTTTTGCATTTACTATTGCAGAATTTGTGAGAATATTTAAGGCTGAACCTCCCGTTAAATACAAGTATTCAGCATTTGTCTTATTTTTAAGATTTTCGATCTTAGAAACAAAATCTCTTTGAAAAATATATTGAAAGGTAGCTGCAATATCCTGAAGAAATTTACTGTGCTGATCAAAGCTTTTTAATTCAACACCAAAATCTTTTTTTGCCTTTTCAAAAAATATTGATTTTTTACCCCATATATTTTGAAAATAATCATTTTCAATTAACCAATTTTCCAGATCAACAGAATAAACACCAAATGAAGCAAACCCCATTAATTTTCCCGGTACAGAATGCTGATCAAATTCTTTGGCTCCAATCATCGCAAAAGACAAGGCATTAGCGTTAAATAATGACGACAGGCTTTTTAAATCCCAATGATATTCAACATTTTCTATGGTATTATTCATATATCTCCAGGCAGAAAAGTTACTCAAACTCGCTCCTCCATCAAAATGAACCAATAAACTGTTTTCCTTAAAATTATCGAAGAAAGGCACACAACTATATATATGGGCTAGCTCATGATTTAATACATAAGCCATCTTTTCCTTACCATACCACCAACATCTGCCTTTCTCTAGATTATTTTCTAAATTATCCTTCAAAGGTCCTTCAAAACGAACTTCTCCATCATCGCTTATGAAAGCGCGTCCAATAACATTATCCACAAAAACAATATCAAAATCTTTGCCCAATAATTTTTCAGATTTCAATAAACTATACAATCTTTTACCCAAATCATTATCATACTTTCTGCGCGTAATGCGTTCCAATAGAACATGCTTAATAATCTTCCCTTTATAAAAAAAAGTTATATTATGATCGTGAACAAAGGTGGGATATCCAGAATTTTTTATATCTTTAATTCCATAGATAGCCAAAGTCGGTTTTGAATGATCAAATTTCATTTAAAAGATTTTAATTTTTTATTAAACTAATTTTTTACAAAACAAGTATATTAGCTATTTTTACAGTTTTAAAACATAACTATTTTATAAAATTAGCGTAGTAAGTATATACTTTTTTTAACAAAGATCCATATGGTTCTATCAGATCAAGAAGTTGTATTTTTTATTAACACCGTTAAAAACGCGTCAAGCTATGACTTTAGTGAGTATTCGGAAAAATCACTAAAGCGTCGTTTGCAAAAGATTCTGATCGATAATAACATGGATCTTATTACTTTAATTAACAAATTAAAGACAAATAAAGATTTTCTTGAAAAAACAGTAAAGGATATAACTGTTAACACTACAGAATTATTTCGCGATCCACAAATCTGGCAAACCTTAAAATATAGAATCCTTCCAAAATTTTCTGAAAATAAAAATATAAACATTTGGCATGCAGGATGCTCAACCGGACAGGAAGTTTATTCAATGATGATATTATTAAATGAAATGGACTTATTGGATAAAGCAAAAATATTTGCAAGTGATTTAAATGTTGATGCCCTGGAAGCTGCAAAGAAAGGGGTGTATAAATACAGATTCAACATAGGATACCTTGATAACTTTGATAAAGTAATAAAAGAAAATCCATTTAATTACGATGAATATAATGATGTGCCTTACAACAAATATTTTAAAATTGATAAGGTTACAGATACAATTGTAATGAATGATTTCCTTAAAAAGAAACCTATTTTCCGACAGCACGATTTAGTAAAGGGAGGAAACTTATATTTTGCTAAGTTTGATTTAATCCTTTGCAGAAATGTTATTATATATTTTAAATATAGTTTGCAAAATAAAGTGTTTAAACTGTTCCATGAACATTTATATACAAATGGCTATTTAGTTTTAGGTATGCATGAAACCATGCTTGGAGAAATTACATCTAAATTTGATAAAAAAGGACAAGCATACCGCAAAAAATAATACTGGGAGAAGATTAAAAGTATGAACAAATACGAATTAGGCATAGTAGATACCAGAATGATAATTAAGACGTTGCAAGACGATTATAATTATGATTTTAAAAACTATGCGCTTACTTTCTTTAAAAGGAGAGTCGAAAGTTTGATTCATTCATATAACCTTAAAGACGCAGATGGATTTGTTCAAAAATTGAAATTTGATCACTCTTTTTTAGATGTTTTTTTACAATACATGAGTGTAGATGTAACAGAAATGTTTCGTGATCCTTCGTTGTGGAGGGTTCTTAACGATGAATACTTCCCTCAAGCTATTGGAAATTCTCCTGGTTTCAAGATGTGGTTTCCTGAAGTTTCATCAGGTGAAGAATTATATTCTACAGCAATCGCACTAAAAAAATTAAACCTTTTAGACAAGGCTCAGTTTATTGTGTCATCGATAAGTGAACTAAATTTGGACAGAATAAAAGAAGGCCTTTTTGATCCCAAAAAGATCGAAACCAATGATGCTAATTTTAAGCGCATTTATCCAGACTCTGAACTATCAGAGTTTTATGCCATTAAAAATGAAAAAGCTTATTGGGACACTTCTTTGATACAGAATACAAAATATATAAAACAAAATATTATATTTGATGATTATCCTAAAGGGATTAAATTTATTTTGTTCCGAAATCAGATGATTTATTATAATCAGATTTTACAGGAACGATTTATTAAAATTATATATAACTGCCTGGTTCCAGGTGGGCATCTTGTTATTGGGAATAATGAAAAGATTGACTACTGGAACTCAGAAAAGGATTATACTATTGTTAATAAATCTGAAAGTATTTATAAAAAGAAACTATCATAAATAGTACTATTTGATGTATAAAGCTGTTGTAATAGGAGGTTCTGCAGGAAGTTTTCAGGTAATTACAAAAATATTAAGTTCATTACCAAAAAACTTTCCTTTGCCTGTGCTTTTAAGTTTACACAGATTAAAACATGTTAGATCTGGTTTTGTTGAAGCTTTGTCAATCAAATCTAAAATTCCAATCGTAGAACCATATGATAAAGAAACTATTAAGCCTGGTTTTGGATACCTGGCTCCATCAAATTATCATATGTATATTGAATTAAATAAAAGGATCGCTTTATCAACTGAAGAGCCAGTCAATCATTCAAGACCTTCAATAGACCTAACTTTTGAAACTGCTGCCCAGGCATATCGTGATAAAATTATTGGAATAATATTGTCAGGGGCAAATAGAGATGGTGCCTTTGGGTTAAAAAAATTAAAACAATTAGGAGGATTAGCTATTGTTCAGGATCCTAACGAATGTCAGGTAAAAACGATGACAGAAGCTTCGTTAAAACTTACTTCTGTTGATCATATATTTACAACATCTCAAATTATTAACTTTTTATTAAATATAAAATGATATTATTTTATGAATAATTCTAAAACATATAAAATTGTTGCATTTATTTCGCTCTTTACTGAGCTAATAATATCATTTATTCTTTTCAAAAACATTAGAAATGTTGTATTAGATAATAACATTACTAATTTCAATTCATCAAATTATATATTAATTGTAGCATTAATTATCATAGCATTTATACTGTTTATTTCCTTAATTTTTAATCAAAGAAAATACGAAAAAGAAGACTTAACTTCAGAAATTAGAATTCTGGATGATGATACATCAAAAAAAGATGAAAATGCAAATGATGTTTCGCAGGATGAATTGTTAGATATTGAAAATTATATTAAAAAAATTCTCCCTAAAAGTGATTCAAAATTAGATATATCAGAATATACAGAAAAGTTTTTAAGCAATTTAGCAAAAGAATTTAACATTGTGCAAGGATTGTTTTTTGTTAGAGAGAAAGATTCTGATAATTTTAAAATAACTGGTAAATATGCTTATTTTGGTGAAAGTGAACCTAAAGATTTTAAATTAGGAGAAGGTTTGTCGGGACAAACAGCAAAAAATCAAATTGCTTTAAATTTAAAAGATATACCAGAAAATTATGTAACTATATTATCAGGATTAGGTAGTAGCTCTCCTAACCATTTGATAATAATTCCTATTATATTCAATAACGAAACTATTGGAATTATTGAATTAGCATCCTTTAAAGAATTTAAAAAGAATTTTAATGAGTTATTTGAAGGCATGTCTGAACAAATAGGAAAAGTATTGGGTAAGTATTAAATTATTTTATCTTATGACATTAAAAAAAGATAAGAATCAAATACGTAAGATTTCATACAGCGATATACTTATTGGTGTTGGAATATCATTTATCCTTATAATTATTTCATGGATAATTGATATTCTTTATACTAATTTACCTGTTACTATTCGTTCCATTATTCAAATACATAAATCAAATCCCATACAATGGATTATTGATCTTATACCTGTTCTTGTTGGTATTATTATTTATGTTTATTTAAATCAAAGAGAAAAAGATAAAGCAGCATTTAAAAAGATTCTAGCACAAAGAGACTTAAATATTAGTAAAAATGCGACACTTGCAAAAAAAATTGGAGAAGGCAACTACGACGAAAGCGTTGATATATCTGACAAAGATGACGTATTAGCCAAGTCTCTGCTTTTAATGCGTGATAATCTTTTAGCAAACAGTAAAAAAGAAAAAGAACAAAACTGGATCTCTGAAGGAAAAGATATTATCTCAGGAATACTGCGAATGCACAACAATATTGATGAGCTCGCCTATGAAGTTGTTGTTCAGTTGATAAAATATGTTAACATTATTCAAGGAGCATTCTATATCTATAATGAAGAAACTAATAAATTGTTCAATATTGCAACATATGCATACAATAGGAGACGATATATTAATCAAGAATTCAAAATTGGAGAAGGTTTAATAGGCCAGTGTGCATATGAAAAAGATTTTGTTTACAGAACCGAGATTCCTGAAGATTATGCTACAATAACATCAGGAATTTTAGGCGATAAAAAGCCTTGTAGTATATTGATTGTTCCTCTTATTACTGAAGAGAAATTACAAGGTGTTCTTGAATTTGCATCAATCGAAGATAAATTTCCTCAACTTACAATTGATTTTCTTCGAGAACTGGGTGAAATAATAGCTCGAACTCTTTATAATCTTAGAATGAATCAAAAAACTGAGAAACTATTAAGAGAATCTCAGAAAATGACTGAAGAATTAAGAGCTAACGAAGAACAGTTGCGTCAGAATGCAGAAGAAATGAGAGCAACTCAAGAAGAGTTAGAGATTTCAAATAAAAACCTGGAAACACAAATAAAAGAGGTTGAAAACGCACAAAAACGATTGCATTCATTACTAGAAAATGCATCTGAGGTAATTTCAATCTACGACGAAGAACTCAAATTAAAATATCAAAGTCCATCCGTTTTAAAAATTCTTGGTTACACTCCTGAAGAAATGATGAGTGGTAAAGATATGGATCGACTTACTGCAAAAGGAGAAGCTGCAATGAAAGAAATGTTTGAATTGCTGCTTAATGATTCTCATACTCCGCGAACAATACAATACACATACATTAAAAAGGATGGTAAAAAAATCCATATTGAAACCACAGGAAGAAACCTTTTAGATGATACTGCAATTAGCGGCATTATTCTTAACTCACAGGATATTACAGAAAGAAAGAGAGCTGAAAAAGAAGAAAGAATGAAAAGTAAAATGCAATCTCTTTCTGAAAACAGTTTGGATGTAATTTTAAGAATGAATACAAAAGGACAATTCTTCTATGCTAACCCAATGGTTGAAAAATTTATGGGCATAAAATCCGCTGATATAATAAATTCACGAATTGATGATCTTGAAATAGAACCTGTTTTAGTTGAATTCTTTAAAGAATCAATAAAGAATGTACGTAAAACTAATCAAAAACAAAACGAAGAAATCACAACCCCTACAGCAAGCCTTGGAGAACGCATTATGAATTTTAATGCAATCCCTGAATTTAATGAAAACGAGTTAGAAACTATATTGTTAGTAGGACATGATATTACCGAAGCAAAACGAATAGAACTTGAAATAAAAGATAAAAACAAGAAGATAAGTGAAAGTATAAATTATGCACAACGCATACAAACATCTATATTGCCAAGTACAACAATTATTCAGGAGTATCTTCCAAAATCGTTTATTTTTTATAAACCACGCGATGTTGTAAGTGGAGATTTCCCCTGGTTCTTTCGTAAAGAAGATATTATATATATTGCTGCTGTTGACTGCACAGGACATGGTGTTCCAGGAGCTTTATTGTCATTTATTGGATATTTTCAGTTAAACAATATTGTTGACCACGATGTTAATTATACTGCGGGTCAGATTCTCGATAAACTTCATTTTGGAGTAAGAACAACATTAAAGCAAGATAGAATTGATGCTGATGCCCGCGACGGTATGGACATTGCCTTATGTAGAATAGACCATAAGAAAAAACAATTACAATATGCAGGAGCACACAGACCTCTATTCTTATTGCGAAAAGGAGAACTTTTAGAATATAAAGGAAATAGAAAAGCAATTGGTGGAATTCCACATCGTAAAAAAGCAGAAAAAGATTTTATTAATCATATAATTGATATAAAAAAGGGTGATAAAATATTTATTTTCTCAGATGGACTGCCAGATCAGTTAGGTGGCCCTGAAAGAAAGAAGTATTCACCCCAACGCATCAGAGATAATATTACTCAAAACAGCGATTTAACTATGCAGCAGTATTCAAGTTTATTTGCCGCTGACTTTAAAAAATGGAAGCAGGATGAGAAACAAATCGATGATGTATTATTAATCGGAATAGAATTTTAATTTTTTATTATTTTTAATAAATATTAATTTTACAACCTATGGATAAAAGTAATGTAAAAGGCTTTCTAGAATTTGTTTATGATTTTTACAGATCAATGAAAGCTCACGAAATCACTTTGGT
>CAZPMA010000082.1:0-13776 GCA_964587535.1 uncultured Bacteroidales bacterium | reverse complement strand
GTGACAAAAGAACTTTTTTATGAATTACTTACAAAAAAATTCCCTAAATTTGCAATTCGTTTTACAGAAATAAATTCGAATCCGATAAATTATTTATAAAATATGGCTAAAGTAAAGGAAAACACAGAATTAACTGTTGAGGAAAAATTAAAAGCTTTATATGAATTACAAATAGTTGATTCAAAAGTTGATGACATAAAGCGTTTACGTGGAGAACTTCCATTAGAAGTTCAGGATTTGGAAGATGAAATCGAAGGTCTGCAAACTCGTGTTCAAAATTATGAAGAAGAAGTTGTAAGCCTTGAAGATTCTATCAGTGCAAAAAAGAATGAAATTAAAGATGCACAGGGTTTAATTAAAAAATATACTGAACAGCAAAATAATGTTCGAAATAACCGTGAGTTTGACTCATTATCAAAAGAGATAGAATTCCAAACTTTAGAAATAGAACTTTGCGAAAAGAGAATTAAGGAGTTTACGGCTAAAATTGAAGAGAAAAAAGCTATTATTGTTGAATCAAAAGAAGTACTTGAAGATAGAACTGGTGATTTAGAAACAAAAAGAAACGAGCTTAATTCAATAACATCTGAAACTCAAAAAGAAGAAGAAGATTTAGAAAACAAATCGCTTGAAATTCAGGAACTAATTGATGATAGATTACTTAATGCATATAAGAAGATCAGAGCAAACGCACGTAATGGATTAGCAGTAGTGCCAGTACAACGTGATGCTTGTGGTGGATGTTTTAATAAGATTCCTCCACAAAGACAGTTAGATGTTCGTTCTCGTAAAAAAATCATTGTATGCGAATATTGTGGACGTATCTTTGTTGATCCTGATATGGAAGAAGAATATAAAGATAAATAGAAAAACTTTAAAAAATGAAACGCTGCTAGTTATAGCAGCGTTTTTTATTTACTTATAAAATTGTTTTAACAAATTTAATTAAATGCGATCAGATTAATTTTTATCCCGGATTCTGCTTCAAAGTCTTCAACTTCATCTACCATATCCGGATCGGATTTGTCATAATACCAATTAATATGAACATCGCCACCTTGATCTTCAAAATCTTTAAGAATTTCAAGAATATCCAACACACATTTTGTCGAGCTTGTATTTAGGTATACCAGCTTAATGTTTAGTTCAAGCTTTTTATTATCTTTAGTATATTCTTTAAACCAATTTATTAATGGCAGATAAAACTTATAAGTCTCTTCCATATAAGACTCTCCACTTATTTCACAAATGCCAGTGTCTAAATCGAAGTTGACTTCTGGGAAATAAGGAGTTGCCGGTGAGCTTTTTAAAGTAATATTTTCCATAATATATAATCGTTTTAACATTTATCAATTTTAACACCTAAAGAAAATATAGAGTAATCTTCATCAATTTCCTCTACTAGATATTCTAATTTATTTTTAGAAAGCATTACTGCTTGTATTAATCCAATTCTTGCACCAAATTTTTCTCCTGGTGAATTTAATCTCTGTTCTCTTTTTAGTTCTCGTAATCTATTATAATCAGATGCGTTTACTATTTCACACCTTTCTGCTAATATTGTTGCATCTTTTTTCTTAACTTGATTTCTTGTTGAAAAATAAAAATAATTATCTGATTGTCTGAGTGATAATTTACCCACACCTATTCTTTGAATATTATTTACCAAATGATAGTCTTCGGAATAATTTGAAACATTTTGAGAAAGTTCTATAAAAATTTTAAAAAGCTTTTTTCTTGCATTTGAATATGAATCATTCATGTTTCTAATATGATTTCCAAAAACAGAAATTAATTCAATGTAAAATGGTCCCTTATATGTTATAATAGATTTTATCGACATAAGATTAATTTGCACTTTTATTTCTTTATTTCATTTTTATACCTATAAGTGTAATATCATCTCTTTGTTCTTCGTTTTGTTGAAACTCTTTTAGATTTGCTTCAATAACTTCTAATTGTTTATTCATTGGCAATGAAATATTCTCCAAAATTACTTCTTTTAATCTATTGCTTCCAAATCTTTTTCTTTCGCTATTATTCTGATCGGTAAAACCATCAGAAGAAAGATAAAGAATATCACCCGGATCTGTTTTAATGATATGGTTATTAAAACCTTCATTTTTTTGATCCCTATTTTTTGCTCCTCCTATTGAAATTCTATCTCCTTTTATTTCATTTAACTTTTTTTCACCATTTTTATAAATAAACAATGGTCTTTTAGCCCCAGAGAATGTAATTTGATTATTGTCTAAATTAATTGAAATAAAACAAATATCCATACCATCTGAGTTGTCTGTTTCGTCTTGTCTTAAAGCTTCAATTACTTTTTCATTCAATAAAGATAATATTTTTGCTGGTTCTTTTTCTCTCTTTTCTAAAACAATTTCATTTAATAAGCTATTTCCTATCATTGACATGAAAGCTCCCGGAACACCATGCCCGGTACAATCTACTGCTGCTAGAAATGCCAAATTCTCAAGTTTTGCGAACCAATAAAAATCTCCTGATACAATATCTTTTGGTTTATAAATGATAAAACTTTCAAAAAGATTTTCTAATTGATTTTTCACAGGCAATATAGCTCTTTGAATATTCTGAGCATATTGAATGCTGGCATTTATTTTCTTATTTTGAAGATCTAATTCATCTCTTTGTTTTTCAATTTGTAACTTCTGAGATTTAATTTTACTAAAAAAGAAAAATAACATCATAAAAAAGATCAAGACAACAACAAAAGCAATTATGGCCACTGTTTTGACCATACGTTCAAATTTTATTTGAGCTTCTTGTTCACGAATTTTTGATTCTTTAAGTTCTAACTGCATTTTTTGTTCTCTCGTAAGTTCTTCTACTTCAGCAAGAGAATCTTTTGTTATTCTTAATTTATCCGTTTGTATTAGTAATTCTTTTTCTGTCTCCTGCTTTTCTGCCTGAGCTTTATTTACTTGTTCTTTAGATTCTTGTTTTATGTCTTTTATTTCCTGATTTTTTAAATACTTATCGATAGAAGCAAATTGATCAAAATATTCAATGCTTTTTTCTGAATTACCTAAATTTTGATAATTATTAGCTATAATTCCATAAAATGTTCTAACATACTTAAGATTGTTAATTTCTTTTGCTAATTCTACTCCTTCGAATGCTGCAGTGTTTGACTCTTCAAATTTTTCTAAATGTTGATATGTTTGTGATATATTAACAAGAGTTGATACGATGCTTTTTTTATCGTTGAGTTTTTTACTTATCTGGAGTCCTTTATTAAAATAAATAATGGCGGAATTATAATCCTGAATTTCGTCATATATCGTACCAATATAGTTGGCACTTAGAAGTATGCCATTTTGATTATTGAGATTTTCGTTTAGTTTTAATACACTTTTAAAATACTGAATTGCTTTTTCATTTAATTGATTATTCCAACATAAAAAAGCAGCTTTATTTAAATTTTCTAATTCTAACTGTGGGTTATTTTCACTTCTGTATTTTTTAATATTTGCATCATAACCTTCTAATTCCACTCTAATGTTATCGGGGATTTGTTGAGCTGAAACATGCCAGATAGAAAAAAAACCAATTAATATGATGAACAATATTTTTATTAAATTACTCACATTGTTAAGTTTATGGTTGATAAATTTATTTTATTTTTAATCCAAAAACAAGTATATCATCAATTTGATCTAAAGATCCTCTCCATTTATCATGTGTATTATTTAGTATTTCTTTTTGTATGTTCATAGGTAAGTGACAATTCTCAACTAAAATATTCTTAAATTGCTTGTATCTTAGTTTTTTACCTCTTGGACCCCCAAATTGATCAGCATATCCATCTGAAAACATGTAAAGCTGATCATCACTTTTTAACTGAAACTCATTATTAGTAAACGACTTGCTAAAATTAATATGAATACCTACCGGCATTCTATCTCCTTTAATTTCAAAAAGTTCTTTGTTTCTGATAATATATAATGGGTTGTTAGCCCCTGCATATTGAAGTTGTTTTGTTTCAGAATCAATAATACATAATGCAATATCTAACCCATCCTGAGTTTCTCCCGGCGCACCTGTTTGATCAAGAGATTTCATAATAGAATCTCTTAATTTATTAATAATATCGCTTGCTTTTAAAAAGTTATTATTTATAACTATTTCATTAAGGTAAACAGCTCCGAGCATATGCATTAAAGCACCTGAAATTCCGTGGCCAGTGCAATCACCTACAGCGATGATCTTTTGATTTCCTTTTAATGCTACCCAATAAAAATCGCCACCAACATGACTTTTTGGTTGATGCAGAATAAAATATTCATCCAGATTATCATTTAAAAACTTAAGTTTAGGAAGTATAGCTTGTTGGATTCTACTAGCATATCGAATATCAGCCATAATATCCTGATTCTTTTTTTGAATAATATCTTTCTGAATTAATTCATTTTTAATTTGAGAATTTATCCTTAAATCTTTTCTTTCAATTTCTTTTTCTTGCTTTTCAATGGCAGCCAGATTATTTAAAAGCTTTAATGCAGTTTTTAGATTTGATAAAAGTGTAATTTCTTGAAAAGGTTTATGAATAAAATTAATTGCACCAGCATCAATTAAAACATTATAATCTTCATTTGATGATAGAATAATAATGGGCAACCTTTTATAACTAATTATTTCATTAATGAGTTCTACACATTTTTGGCCATCTAGTTCCGGAAAATCAACATCCAGTAGGATCAAATCTGGTTTAAAATCATTAATGGAATTAAACACATCATCTACTTCTGAAGCTATAGAAACTTTAATGTTGTTAAAGTTCGATTCAATTAAAGATTCTATTTTTTTTGATTCTTTATAATCAGTATTTACAAGTAGAAGATTTTTGGTCATTAAGTATAAATTTAGAAAACTAAAAATAATGATACTTGCTTTAATTGCCTATAAAGTGTTGAATTATTTTGATTAAAATAGGTGTGTTTTAATTGCATTTTGATTAAACGCTGTTTTTGAACCGTTAATAGCAATATTTCTTAAACTAAAAAAAAGGACTTTTAGATTATATATTGATTTAAAAATTATATTTTTACTTAGAAAGTGTTACCTAATAAATTTCTAGTTTGTTTTGATGATCTATAAGATACTTATAGCTGAAGATAGTAAAAAAACATTTGACTATGTACAAAATCTCTTAAGTGATGAAGGAGATAGAGTAGAGATTATTCATTCTAATAAAAGTGATATTTATAAAATATCGCTGAAGGAAAACCCAAATATTATTCTTGTAAATTATGAAAGCCTCGGCAAAAGTGGTGTTGACAGCGTAATGTCTTTAAAGCAAGATAAATTAACTCACGATATTCCTGTATTATTAGTAACTGATTATACACCTAGAACTAACTTTGATAGGGTTTTTGAATATGGAATTGTGGATATTATTAGAACTCCTTTTGAAAAGGACGAACTTTTAATGCGCATTGAAGCAGCAGAGAGTAGAAGAGAATTTCAGCATGATATTTATATTGAACATGAATTATTAAGAGAACTTTCGATAGTTGTTAAAAAAACAGCAACTGGAGTTGTAATAATGAGTGCTAACTGGGAAATAGAATGGGTGAATGAAGGGTTTGAAAAAATGTATGGGTATTCATTGGATGAGTTTAAAGAAAAATTTGAGAAAATTATCTTTAATAAAGATAAGAATCCAAAACTTGCATTAGGTATTCAGAAGTGTAAAGAAGGTGCAGAAAGTTATGTTTATGAAAATAAATGGGAAACAAAAGAAGGTAAACCAATCTGGATTCAAACAACTTTAACGCCCGTTTATAATGAGCAAGATCAAATCATTAAGTTTATTGCGATTGAATCTGATGTAACAGAATTAAAAGAGGCTGAAGAAAGATTAGAAGCTAAAAACGAAAGCTTAATGACTATTACGGAGCATCTAGAAAGTACAAATTTACTTCTTGATACACAACGTAAAGAGATTGAAAAGCAGAAAGAGTTTATTGAAGATCAAAAGAAAAAGTCAGATGAACTATTATTAAATATTCTTCCTTTCGAAACAGCTGAGCAACTGAAAAAGAAGGGTTTTGCTAAATCAAAACAATATAAACAGGTAACAATATTATTTACTGATTTTAAAGACTTTTCGAAATTAGCTGATACCATGGATAGTGCAGAGTTAATTAAAGAGTTAAATTTTTATATTCAAAAATTTGATGAGATTATTGAGGGCAGATTTATTGAAAAGATAAAGACTATTGGTGATGCTTATATGTGTGCAGGTGGACTTCCATTAAGAAATAAAAGTAATCCAATAGACCTTACCTTAGCAGGTTTAAAGATACAGAAGTTTATGTTGGATTATGCTGAAGAAAAAAGAAAAAACAACGAAAAGGCATGGGAATTAAGATTGGGAATACATACGGGAGAAGTAATAGCTGGTGTAATCGGGAAGAAAAAGTTTGCTTACGATATATGGGGTGATGCAGTTAATAAAGCAAGTAGAATGGAACAGGCAGGGGAAGTAGGAAAAGTAAATGTATCAGGAGATACTTATGATTATATTAAAGAATATTTTGATTGCACCTATCGTGGTAAAATAGAAGTAAAAAATGGAGTGCAATTGGAGATGTACTTTGTTAATAGATTAAAACCGGAGTATTCGGAAGATAAAAATGGAATTGAACCCAATGCTCAATTCCAGAAAATATTATCAAAATACTAATCTTTCATTTAATTATTTTAGCATTTCCTTATTAAAATTGAAGGGTAGAAATTGCTTAATACTATCTGCAACAGTTATTTTCTCACTACCATATAAAATCACTTGTAAAGGTTGTTCATATCTTTTTTCACTTTCCAACATAACTTGTAAACACGATCCACATGGAGGGATAGGTTCTTTAATAAAACCATCTTTAGTATTGGCAGTTACTGCAATTCTCTTTATTGGCACATTAGGATATTTTGAATTTGCATAAAATATTGCAACCCTTTCTGCACATAGTCCGGAAGGATATGCTGCGTTTTCCTGGTTACTGCCCTGAATTATTTCTCCATTTTCTAATAAAACAGCAGCACCAACTCTAAATTTTGAATAAGGAGCATATGCGCTTTCTGCAGCTTTTTTGGCACTTTCTATTAATTCTTTACCTTTATTATCAAGTTCGGCAGCAGATTTGTAATCAACTAATATGGATTTTATTTCACGTTTTTCCATTAAATGATATTTTTTTATGCAAAAGAAGAAAATGAATATTATTTTTACACTTGTTCAAAATAACAAAAAAAAAATGACAAAACGACTATTTATTCTTATAATCACAATTGTAATGGCATCGTGTAAGATACAGCAAATGCCAAATAATTCAAGAAATACAAATACTAATTATGTTTCTTTAGATAGAAAACAATATGTGAATAAATATAAAGATTTGGCTATTAAAGAAATGTGGCGAAGCAGGATTCCGGCAAGTATTACTTTGGCCCAAGCAATGCTTGAATCAGATAATGGGAACAGTACCCTAGCAGTTAAATCTAATAATCACTTCGGGATAAAATGTCATGGTAACTGGGATGGTGAAAAAGTGTTTCACGATGATGACAGAAGAAATGAGTGCTTTAGAAAATATAATACTGTATATGAGTCATATGTAGATCACTCAGATTTTATAGCAAACGGAAACAGGTATGAGTTTCTGTTCGGATTTCAAACAACAGACTATAAATCATGGGCAAGAGGATTGCAAAGTGCAGGTTATGCTACTAGCAGAACATATGCTAATTTGTTAATTAAAATAATCGAAGATAACCAGTTATATATTTATGACAACCCAAATTATACTGGTTCTGCAGAATATTCAAATGATTCAGGCTTTGGTAACCAGCAAATTTTAGGCGATGTAGATAATTTTACGATAAACCTTAGAAAACATGTTGTGAAAGAAAATAATCGTATTGATTATATAATTGTTAACGATGGGGATACTTTTGAAGGAATTACAAAAGAATTTGGGATGCTTCCTTTTGAGTTGTATAAATATAATGAAGTAGAAGAATCAACAAAATTAAAACCAGGTCAAATTTTATATTTACAACCTAAAAGAAATAAGGCTAAAGCAGGATCAAATTACCATATTGTTAAAGAAGGAGAAACGATGTACTCAATTTCTCAATTGTACGGTATCAAGCTAAAAAAACTTTATGAGAAAAATCTCATGGAATTTGGAACTAAACCACAAACAGGGCAAAAAATATGGTTAAGAGATTTTAAAGAACATTCTGATGTTATTGAAGAAACTCCTGTAATTGAAGGGTTTGATAAATAATTTAAGCTTTTTACGCGGGTAATATTTATTATTATTTGGATAAAAATTTATATTCTGTAATATTCTGGAAGCCTCTTAAGAATGCTTCAATATTCATTCTCTTTTTACCAGACTGTTGTAATTCAATAATACTTATAAAACCATTACTTACAGCAACTTTCAAAAAGGATTTGCCATCAGTCAGAACATCACCAACTTCTAGATTATGTTTTTCTATTTCTTTTTCAGTTTTAAAAATTTTTAATTGATTTTTTTCACCTTTTTCATTAATGATTTCTGTCCATGCAGAAGGATGTGGGCTTAACCCACGAACTAAATTGTGTATTGAATTTAGATTATTATTCCATTTTATTTTACAATCATCTTTAAAGATTTTTGGAGCATGTTTTATTTCAGTGCCTTTCTCAATATGATCTTCTTGTTTTGTTAGAGTATAATTTTCATTAATAATTGCATCTACAGTTTTAAGCACAAGGTCAGAACCTGCATACATCAATTTATCGTGAATTATACCAGCATTATCATTTTCATCAATAGGAACCTCTTCCCGGAATATAATATTACCGGTATCTATTTCATGCTTAAGAAAAAATGTTGTTACCCCTGTAGTTTTATCTCCATTAATAACAGCCCAGTTAATTGGTGCTGCTCCACGATATTGTGGCAGCAATGATGCATGTAAATTAAAAGTCCCATATCTAGGCATTTTCCACACAATTTCCGGTAACATCTTAAATGCAACTACAATTTGTAAATCTGCACGAAGATCTTTAAGTTCATTAATAAATTTTTCATTACGAAATTTTTCTGGCTGAAGAATTTTTAGATTTTTTTCTTTTGCATATTTTTTAACTGCTGATTCCTGTATTTTTTGGCCACGACCAGCAGGTTTATCCGGATTTGTTACTATTCCAACGACTTTATAGTTGTTTTCAACAAGTTTTTTTAAAGGTTCTACAGCAAAATCGGGTGTGCCCATATATATAATTCTGAAACTTTCTTTATCCATTTTAACCTGAATTAATTAAATTTGAACAAAAGTATTAAATAATTAAGTAAAATATACATCACTATGCATAATAAGTTTAGTTGGCAAAGTTTCATCAGTATTGGATTGCTTTTATCCTTTATAATAATGGTTTTTTCTGGTATAGTTTTATATGTTGCACCTGAAGGGAGCCTGTCCAGGTGGATAGGATGGGATGTGTTAAATCTTACTAAAAAGCAATGGGAGCACCAACATACTGTTTTTTCATATTTGTTTATTATATTTTCAGTGTTTCATATTTTTAAAATTAATTGGTTGCTATTAATTAGTTATTTATCTCCTGAAAAAATTAATTTTTCACACTCGAAGGAAATATTGATTGCATTGATTATTTCAGTTTTTGTTTTTATTGGTACATTAACAAATATCCAACCTTTTAAATATATTATTAATTTGGGAAGCAATATATCGAATAATTATAGCAAAGGCGTTTTAATGCCCAATGTTGCTGATGCAGAAAAATTAAGCTTAGAAGATTTCGCATTAAAAGTATTTAATATTACATATGATGAACTTGAAGAAATATTGATTAAAATGAGCTTTGTTGATGTATCAAAAGAAAAATCAGTTATGGTTTTTTGTAATAATAATAATATCGACCCTCACGATTTATATATCATTATTAAAGGACAATTGATTAAAATAGATAATTAAACTATAGGATACACTGATCTTTCAGTATTTAAGATCAAACGTAATTATAAAAAAAGACCAAAACTGGTCTTTTTTTAATTATTTTTTTGTTGGTTTAACATTAACTAATTCTAATGTATGTCCCATTCTTTTCCTTTTTGTTTCTAAGTAGAACTTATTATGTTCATTTGGTTCAACTTCAATTGGAAGGTTTTCAATAATTTTTAAGCCATAAGCTTCTAAACCTTTTCTTTTGATCGGATTATTTGTTAATAGTCTAATCTTACCTAAGCCAAGCTCACGTAATATACTGGCACCAACACCATAATCTCTTTCATCATCTTCAAATCCAAGTTCAATATTGGCATCGACAGTGTCCATACCATCTTCTTGAAGTTTGTAGGCTTTTATCTTGTTAAATAAACCTATTCCACGTCCTTCTTGATTCATATAAAGTACAACACCTTTCCCTTCTTTGTCAATTTTTCTCATTGCTTCGTGCAATTGCTCACCACAATCGCAACGCATCGATCCAAAAATATCTCCAGTAACACAAGAAGAATGTACGCGTACGCACACAGGCTCATCTTTTGTCCATTCTCCTTTTATTAAGGCAACATGTTCGAGACCATTTGATTTTTGTCTGAAAGGGATTAAATCAAAAGTACCATATTCGGTTGGTAATTTTACTCTTACTCCCTTTTCGACCAAACTTTCTTCATTAAGTCTGTATTTTATTAACTCTTCAATTGAAATGATCTTAAGCTTGAATTTTTTAGCTATTTCCATTAGTTGTGGAAGTCTTGCCATAGTTCCATCTTCGTTCATAATTTCAACCAGAGCACCACCGGGTTTTAACCCAGCCATTCTTGTCAAGTCAACAACTGCCTCTGTATGTCCTGCTCGTCTGATTACTCCTCTTTGTTTTGCTTTAAGAGGGAATATATGTCCTGGTCTGCCAAGATCTTCAGGTATTGTTTTATCATCAACTAAGGCTTTAATTGTCTTTGCTCTGTCAGAAGCAGATATTCCTGTTGTACAACCGTATCCGTTTAAATCTACTGATACAGTAAAAGGAGTTGCATGCAAAGCAGTATTATTGCCAACCATAAGCTCAAGTTCTAACTTTTCACAACGATCTTCTGGAAGTGGTGCACAAATAAGACCCCGTCCATGGGTAGCCATAAAATTTACTATTTCTGGTGTGATTAATTCGGCAGCAACAACAAAGTCTCCTTCATTTTCGCGATCTTCATCATCCACAACAATTATTACTTTACCTTCTCTAATGTCCTGAATGGCTTCTTCTATGGAATTAAGCTTTATTTGCTTATAATCTTGGTTATTAGACATATACTATATCTTTATATGAATATAATAATAATTTGGTGCAAAAGTATAACAAGCAATTAAAATTCCCTAGAAATGATTGTATAAAATAAGATTTATTATTCTCTTTTAGATCTTTCCCAGTTTACGGTTTGTTTTTTTCTTAAAAACCTGATAAATCCAATAACTTCTGATAGATTCATCATAAATAAGTAGTAAGGCGAGAAAAGCAATTTAACTTTAATCTTTTTGGATTGAAAAATAAATCCTAACAAAACAAATAAATAATATAGAGTTTGAAGATAAAATAAATTGGTATAAAATCCATTCCAGTTAGAGTAAAAGGCAATTATTAGATTTGAAATGAAAGCGGTAATAAATGAAATTGGCACAAAATACCAACGCATAATTTTATGTGAAATGTATTGTAAGCTTAATAATGGAAATTTCCATATTTTTAATAAATCTGTTAATCTACTGGCAGATTGAAATCCACCATATGCTATTCGAATTTTACGTTTTAGTTCTTCTTTGATATTTGCAGATGCCCTTTCGCTGGCAAAAGCCTTTGGAGTATATTTAATTTGGTATCCTTCTAATGCAATTTTTAATGATAGCGTAAAATCATCAAGAATTGTATCTGGTTCAAGTTGTTGAAATAATTCAGTTCTGATAGCAAATAATTCACCAACGGCTCCAATGGCTGAATTAATATTTGATTCATTTTGTTTTATAAAAGACTCATATTTCCAGTATAGTCCCTCACCAGTATTTACAGCATTATCCTGTTTTTTTTGCAAAATTCGTTTTTCGCCTGCAACGCAGCCCACTTTAGGATCATTAAATAGCTTAACAATTTCTTTTATAGCATCTTTATTTAATAATGTATTTGCATCTGAAAAAATGACGTAAGGTGTTTTTACAAATTGCATTCCTCTGTTTATAGCGCCTGTTTTACCATTTCTTTTATCTTCATGATATAATTCAATGCTGTTAATTTTTCTTAATAAATCAGGAGTACCATCGTCAGATCCATCGGTAATCCACAGATGTGTTATTTTATCTTTTGGATAATCTAAAGAGAAAGAATTTTCTACTTTTAAATTCACAAAATCGGATTCATTATAAGCACTTATAAAAAGAGTTACATCGGGCTCAAAGTTATGATTGAACTTTTCTTTTTTATTTAGAAAGAGATATTTAAAACAATTTAGTAAAATTAAAATTAGTGGATATCCCAGGTAAGAATAAACAATAATTGATATTGATATTATAAAAATAATTTCCACGTTTATTGAATAAATTTTAAAACTGTATCAGCAATATTAATAAAATCGTAATTTTCTTTAACAAAATTGTACGAATTTTCACCAATTGTTTTTTGAAGATTATTATCATTCAATAAACCAATAATATGCTGAGTAAATTTTTCAGCATTATCTGCAATTAAGATATTTTTACCATCCACATAGTTAATACCTTCAGCTCCTGTTTTTGTTGATACAATTGCATTTTTTTGCGACATTGCTTCTATTATTTTAACACGCATGCCACTTCCGGAAAACAAAGGAACTATAAATGGTCCTGAATAAGAAAATAATTTATTAGATTCTTCTATTTCGCCAAGGAAATCAATGTTTTTACGAGTGAGTTTTTTAACTAACCAATCAGGGGCATTACGCCCTGCAATTGTGAAAACAAGATTTGGAAAACGTTTTAATAATATAGGAAAGCAATTATCCAAAAACCATATAAGACCTTTTTGATTTGGGATCCAGTCTAAGGCACCAATATATTTTATTTTTTGCTCCGTATAATTTTGCTTTTTACTAGTTTCTTTTGTTTCAATTCCAAATGGAGTTACCTGTAATGGTTTTACATTACCCATTTTATAAAAGATATCAGCATCAAATTGCGAAATAGGCAATATGTAGTCATATCTGTTTAGTAATCTATACTCCAGTTTTTGTAAGCTTTTGGCTGTAAATTTAAAGTAAAGTTTTTTTAATATATTTTTTGTTTCTATTGCATTCCTTTCCCAAATAAGATATTCTAAATTGTGTGGCCGATAAACAATTTTTCCTTTGTATATTTTATCTATAACGTTAATATACTGCAAGCAATACAGACCTTCAATTTGAATAAAATCATATCTATTATTAAGCAGCAGCTTTTTAAGTTCATCAGCAAATTTGATGGTATAAAATCGGGAAGCAATATAAGGGACTTTTGAGTATAGTATGTTTATTAAAGCCTTGAGAATAGAAATCTTTGTATTTATTTCTACTCCTTTTATATGAATATTATCAATTTTATAAAGATTATTATAATGTTTATCGGTAATCATATTCAAAATTTGAACCTGATTGCCAAGTTTAGAATAAGCTTTAGACAGATTTAATAAAGCAATATTTCCACCATCAGGTGGAAATATTGCTTTATTTGCTA
>CAZPMA010000081.1:0-14079 GCA_964587535.1 uncultured Bacteroidales bacterium | reverse complement strand
AATCATTAAAATTAGATATTGGATTTTATTATGCCAGATATTACAGGGATACAAAGCAACTCATTAAAGCCGAACAAGAAATGGAAAAATGCCTGGGAATATCTGATTACAGGGCTTTTGATAAGTTTTTACTACAGAACCTAAATTTTGACCTTCAGATAAAAAGAGAGAAGTACGAAAAGGCATTTGAAATTCTTCTTGATGTTCATTCTGTTCCACAATATCAGTTTTTAGATTCTTACGACAAAGCTACATGGACAATACATGAAGCATATTTGTATTTTATTTTATATGTAAATAACGATAAAGAAAGTATAAATCAGTTACCACTTTTTGGAAAACCAAAAGCATTGCACTTCTTTTTGGAAAGGTCTAAAAAATGGTCGAAAGATAAATATGGATATAATATTACTTTATTAATTGTTAGGGTATTGCTATATAAAATATATGAGCTGGAAGATGTAGAAAATGAAGGAAACAACATGTTGGTGTATTATCATCGATATTTGAAAAATTACAATACCCGTACCTTTATTTTCTTTTATCATTTGGCAAAAGCAGTTTTGCAAGGCTGTAGCAATGATGTTTTAGCGAGTCGTAAGCAAAAACTGTTAAAACAACTTAATGAGTTAAATAATTCTACATACGATACCTTCGAAATGATTCCTTATGAACATTTTTGGAACATTTTTATGAAACTTTGTGGGTATAATTAAATTTTAAATGAAAAATTTGCCTTTCTGTAGATACATATAATAAGTCTATAGATTTCTTTTTTTAATCTCTTTGTCAGATTTTAATTTTGTTTCAAAGTATTAATTAAAAAAAGATGTGTTATGAAAAGAGATGAGATTAAAAACTTAGGAAAAATATTTTTAATTCTGATATTAATTTCTCCATTTATTTTAATGGCATGTGAGAAAGATGAACATACAACGCAGGAGCCAGCCGTTGACAATACCTTTGATGGAAAATATGTTATTATTGATACCTATCAGTCCATATGTTATGGTAACGACGCGGCAATTTCAGAACCATTAGAAGGTGAAGTGTTTTATGGTCAGGATGCTCAATATACAGGAAACCTTTCAAATTTTGTGGATAATGGAAATGGGACAGTTACTGACCTGACAACAGGCTTAATGTGGATGCAAGACTTACCAGATGAAAAATACAATTACGATGAGTGTGTTAATTATGCAGAGAATTGCAAGTTGGCAGGTTTTACAGACTGGCGTTTACCAACAATAAAGGAGCTTTACTCTTTAATTCGTTTTGACGGAGCTACAGGTATGGATGAAGAATCTTCAATTCCTTATATCAATACAGATGTTTTTGATTTTAGGTTTGGAACTGTTTTTGACGAGCGATTTATTGATGCTCAGTATGTTACCAGCTCAATATACAAAGGTACAACTATGGATGGCAATGAAACCATGTTCGGAGTAAATTTTGTGGATGGCAGAATTAAAGGATATCCTACATCAAAAGATTTTGAAATAAGACTGGTTCGTGGTAATACAAATTATGGAATAAATATTTTTGTGGATAACGAAGATGGAACAATAAGCGATAACAATACTGATTTAATGTGGGATGCACAGGGAAGCTCTGAAGGAATGAACTGGCAGGAAGCATTGGCCTGGGTGCAGCAGAAGAATTCAGAAAACTATTTAGGCTATAGTGACTGGCGATTGCCAAATGCAAAGGAGTTACAAAGTATTGTTGATTATGAAAGATCACCATCATATACAAACTCAGCAGCTATTTCAGATTTATTTAATGTACCACAAATTACAGATGAAGGTGGGGGAGTTGATTATCCCTGGTACTGGTCATCCACAACGCATTACGATGGCCCGTCGCCAGATAAGGGAGCATATGTATGTTTTGGAAGAGCTTTAGGTTATTGGAGCGATATATGGCAAGATGTGCATGGGGCAGGGGCACAACGCAGTGATCCAAAAGCAGGTGATCCTGAAGATTATCCATATGGCTTTGGTCCACAAAACGATGCAATAAGAATTAATAATTTCGTTCGCTTGGTTAGGGACATATAAAAAAAACAAAAAAACCTGTCAGAATCTAAATCCTGACAAGCTGGTAATTATATAAGATAACGTGGACTACAAGTCCGCGTTTTTTTAATTATAGTTTTATTAATGCAGACTTTGAGTCTGTCTATAAATAGAGAGAAGTCTAAATTACTAAAAAATATATCGATATTGTTGGTCAGATTTTAATATTTGTTTACTTTTAAAATATTATGAAAAAACAATTACAATTTACCTTTCTGGCTTTTCTTAGTTTAACGTTTTTATTTCAATCCTGCAATGATGAAGAACTACCTAAAGCACCTGAAAAGTTAGGTACACTTTTAATCAGAGAATATTGCGACTCTTCAGAAACAATTTATACTTATAGTGATGATAGTGTCTTACTATCAACAAGATACAACACAATTAAACCATGGGACATTGGAGTAACAGTTAATTATGATTATAATGAAAACGACCAGCTTATTAAGAAAACCAGTATTGCTGATGATAATAGCTATAAATATGTTGATGAGTTTATGTATCTAAACAATAATATTGACAGTGTAAAATCCTATGCGTTTTATGATGCAAGTACTGATACTGCTTATGTTTCAACATATAAATATGAATATTCCGGTGGAGAATTATATAAATCACAGCAGTATTCTAAAAATTCTGAATCAGTTTATGAAAAATCGAGCTTTTATTATATCCTGGATTGGGATAATGATGGAAACTTAATTACTGAAACACGTTATAATGATGAAGATGAAGTTACTTCAATATCTTACTCGTATTATGATAATTATAATAACCGATACCATAGTGTGCCTATTGGAAAATACCGTTTCCCAGGAGCTTGGAAGAATAATTTAACAAAACTTGAGATAGTATATAGTATTGGTAACACTCAATTATATATGTCATCAACATATAAGTATAATGCATTAGATTATCCAACAGAAGAGAATAGGTACTTCGGGAATGAGGATTTAACAGTTACCTATTATTTTGAATATGAGTAATAGAATTTAACTATGAAAAAGCCCGGAAGTATTACTTCCGGGCTTTTGAAAAATATGTTGTATTTATTCAAAAAAATTCTTCATTCGTTCAAAGAAGTTTTTATCATCTAAAGTTGGTTGTGGTTTAAAATTTTCTGAGCTACTTAATTGCTCAACTAATTTCTTTTCATCTTTCGATAAGTTCTTTGGAACCCATACATTAATATTTACAAGTAAATCTCCTTTACCATAACCATTTACTTCAGGCAATCCTTTACCGCGTAATCGTAAAATTTTCCCCGGTTGTGTCCCCGGTTCAATTTTAATTTTCACTTTTCCGTCAACTGTTGGTATTTCAACCGGAGCCCCTATGGCTGCTTCTGCAAAATTCAGATATAATCCGTAAATTAAATCATTACCATCGCGAATTAAATCAGGATGTTTTTCTTCTTGCACCAGCACAATTAAGTCGCCATTAACACCACCACGTCGTGCAGCATTTCCTTTTCCGCTTACCGACATTTGCATTCCTTCTGCAACACCTGCCGGGATATCCAATGAAATTACTTCAGAATCTTTTACGATTCCTTTGCCATGACATTTTGTACATTTATTGGTTATAATCTTTCCTTCACCACCACAAACATGGCATGTTTGTGTTGTTTGCATTTGTCCTAAAAATGTGCTTGTAACTCTTGTAACCTGGCCTGTACCATGGCAAGTTGAACAATTACTATAAGACGATGAATCTTTAGCTCCATTTCCTCCACAAGCATCACAAGCTATATATTTGTTAACTTTAATCTTTTTATTAACGCCGTGAGCAATATCTTTAAGGCTTAAGGTAACTTTCACTCTTAAGTTTGAACCTTTATTAACCCGGCGTCCTCGCGAACGTGAGCTTCCGCTAAATCCGCCAAATCCACTAAATCCACCGAAACCGCCACCAAATGCACCGCCAAAAATATCACCAAAGTTCTCAAAAATATCTTCCATGGTCATTCCACCACTGAAACCGCCACCACCGGCAGCTCCACCAACTCCAGCATGACCATACCTGTCATACCTGCTTCTTTTATCCTGGTTGCTTAGCACTTCATAAGCTTCAGCAGCTTCTTTAAATTTAGATTCTGCTTCCTTATCGCCAGGGTTTTTATCAGGATGATATTTAATTGCTAACTTTCGGTATGCTTTTTTAATCTCATCTTGTGTGGCGCTTTTTGATACGCCAAGAACTTCGTAATAGTCTCTTTTAGACATTATATTTCTTTTTCAGTATTTCTATAATTATTCGCCAATCACAACTTTTGAAAAACGAATTACTTTTTCGTTTAAGTAATATCCTTTTTCAATTACATCAACAACTTTACCCTTTAATTTTTCTGTTGGCGCTGGAATTTTTGTAAGAGCCTCGTGCAAATCAGTATCAAAATCTTTTTCTTTAGCATCAATCTCTTTAACACCACGTTGTTTTAGGAATTCTTGGAATTTAGTATAAATCAGTTTTACACCTTCTTTTACTGCTTCCAGATCTTTGGCTTCATCCATATGGTTTAGTCCTCGTTCAAAGTCATCCATTACAGGTAAAATATTTACTAAAATATCTTCACCGGCAGACTTTGTAAGTTCCATCTTTTCTTTTAGAGTTCTTTTTCTGTAATTGTCATACTCTGCAGCTAAACGCAGGTATTTATCATTCATCTCCGCTAACTTTTCAGCATCTGTTTTCTCAGCTTTTTCTGTTTTTGGTTCTTCTTCAGCTGTTATTTCTTCTTTTTCTGCCTTTTTTTCAGTCTTTTTTGAAGCATTCTTTTCTTCCTGCTTCTTTTTTTGCTGAGTTGTTTTAGTATTTTTCTTAGCTTCTGTACTTTCTTTCTTTTTAGTCATCGTTATTTAACACTTTAAAAATGATAAACATTATATTTAATCACGCTTAAAATAAGCAAATTATCTGCCAAACAAATTTCTACGTCATTTTGGCACGCAAAAATAAGTTTTAATTAAGAATCTGACAACGAAATGATTAATTTATTCTTTTGATATCGGCACCAATCGCATTTAAACGTTTATCAATATTTTGATAACCACGATCTATCTGGTCAATATTGTGGATGGTACTTATGCCATCGGCCGATAAAGCAGCAATAAGTAATGCAACTCCTGCACGTATATCAGGTGAAGTCATATTGGTAGCTCGCAACTGAATCTGGTTATTTAACCCAATAACTGTAGCTCTGTGTGGGTCGCAAAGAATAATCTGAGCACCCATATCGATTAATTTGTCAACGAAGAATAATCTACTTTCGAACATCTTTTGATGAATCAGTACGCTTCCTTTTGCTTGTGTAGCAGTTACAAGCATAACACTCAACAGGTCAGGAGTTAATCCCGGCCATGGAGCGTCTGCAATGGTCATGATTGATCCATCAATAAAAGTTTCTATTTGGTAATGTTTTTGTTCCGGGATATAAATATCATCTCCAATCTTTTCCAGTTTTATTCCCAGTCGTTGAAAAGCATTTGGAATAATACCAAGGTTTTCGAATGATACATTTTTAATGGTAATTTCAGAACCAGTCATTGCAGCAAGACCAATAAAACTTCCTACTTCTATCATATCTGGAAGAATGGTATGTTCACAGCCATGTAATTCTTTTACGCCTTCGATGGTAAGTAAATTGGAAGCTATTCCTGATATTTTGGCTCCCATAGAAACCAACATTTTACATAACTGCTGAATATATGGTTCGCAAGCTGCATTGTAAATGCTTGTTTTACCTTCTGCCAAAACAGCTGCCATAATTATGTTTGCTGTTCCTGTTACCGACGCTTCATCAAGTAACATGGAAGTTCCTTTGAGCTTTTTACCATTTACTTTAAACGAATTTTCTTTATGGCTAAATTCAAATTTAGCACCAAGTCTTTCAAATCCAATAAAGTGAGTGTCAACTCGTCTACGACCAATTTTATCTCCACCAGGTTTTGGGATATACCCTTTACCATATCTTGCTAAAAGTGGACCTATCATCATAATAGATCCGCGTAAGCTTGTTGATTTTTCTCTGTATTCTTCAGAATGTAAATAATTGAAGTTTATTTCTTTCGCGATAAAACTATACGACGATTCATTTAGCTTCTCTACTTTAACTCCAATAGAGCTTAGTAAGTCTATAAGTTTATTTACATCCCTGATATCAGGGATGTTATGAATTGTTACTTTTTCAGGTGTAAGTAAAACCGCACATAAAATTTGTAATGCTTCATTTTTAGCACCTTGTGGAACTATATCACCTTTTAGTTTTTTCCCACCATTAATAACAAATGAACTCATAGATTATGAATTAAGTTACAGGCTATTTTTTTCGTTGAATTTTTCTACGCTTATTTTTAGCTAAAATATCTTTTGTTTCGGTCAGTTTATTATCTTCGAAATTAACATCTATTTTACCGTTTGATAAGATTTTTAAATCTTTAAAGATTTGTTCATCAGATACCGCTTCTTTATTCCAGGTTAGATAACTTTTTTTCATATGGTTAGCTATCAATTGGATTAAAATTTCTTTCAATTCACCATCTTCCATCTCAATGGCAACACTAACCATTTTTTCTATTGTTTGTCCATAATGTTTAAATTTCGCTGTAATTAAGTTATATGGAACATTTCCGGGTTTCTCTTGTAGTTTTTGTAATTCTGGAGCTTCATAAGGTGAGTCTATATCTAATTGAAAATCAGAAATGATTGCCAAATGATCCCATAACTTATGTGTAAAATCTGAGATGTCTCTAAGATGGGGGTTCATATTTCCCATTATTGCAATAATGGACTGTGCCATTTTATTTCTTTTCTCTCTATCCGTCTCTTCCATGGTAAGTTTAACCATCTTCTGAATATTTCGGCCATATTCAGGTAGTACCAATTTCTGTCTGCTAGTATTATATTCCATATTATTTTATAAGATTTTGAACAAAAATAGTCTATTTTGATTTAGCAATCAAAGTTTTAAAATATTTATTCCCTTATTATCTGCAATTTGGCAAATTTTAATAATAGTTGTTTTGTACCCACAACTTCGAATTTAACCACCGCTTTATTATTTGGCGCAACGCCTTCAATTTTATCTATAATTCCAATGCCAAATTTATTATGTTTAACAATCATTCCTACCTTAATTAATGATGGATCATCGGGTTTAAAATCTTCATTCGAATTAGATGAACCTTTAGCTTCACTTAATTTAACCAGTTTTTTATTTATTAAAGGTATAGAAGAATTAATTCCGGATTTCTTTTTTTCAAATCTTGGTTTTGATGAGGTTGAGAATATATCATCATTATTAAATGAAGGTAAGCTATCTTCAAAGAAAGTCTCAGGTAGTTCCAGATATTGTTCATCTATTTCTTTTATAAATCTACTTGGTCGGCACGATGTAGGAGTTCCCCATTTATATCTTTCCTTGGCATATGAAATGATGGCTGATTCTTCCGCGCGGGTAAGTGCAACGTAAAATAGTCTTCTTTCTTCTTCCAACTCTTTTTGAGTCCCTGAAGACATTGGCGAAGGAAATAAATCTTCTTCTAATCCGGCTAAAAATACATACTTAAATTCAAGACCTTTAGCTGAATGTATTGTCATAATAGTTACTTTATTAAAATCATCGTCTTTTTCATTATCCTGATTGGTAAATAAAGCAACATTTTCCATGAAACGTTCTAATATTGGGAAGTTTTCAGGATCAGGATTTTCATCAACAAACTCTTTGATACCGTTCAACAACTCTTCAACGTTTTCATATTTTGTAATTTCTTCGTGAGATTCAGGCTTATTTAATTCAGCAATAATACCTGATGCATTTGCAATTTCAGTTGCAGAATCAAAAGCATCCATGCTTTTTACATCTTCAGAGAACTTAATAATCATATCTCTGAATTTCTTTAACTTATTTATCGTTCCTGCATTTAATCCTGATTGTACTTGTTCAATTTTTAATAAAACATCCCAAATATTAATATTTTGGTTATTTGCAAAAGTTTCTAATTTTGAAATCGTAGTATTTCCTATTCCACGTGTAGGATAATTTATTATACGCAGTAATGCTTCATCATCCTTATGATTTACTGCAATGCGAAAATAAGCAAGCAAATCTTTTATTTCTTTTCGTTGATAAAATGAGATACTACCATACACTTTATATGGTATACTAAACTTACGCAATGCTTCTTCAAAACTTCTCGATTGAGCATTGGTTCTGTAAAGAATTGCAAAATCTTTAAAGTCATAATCCCGCTCAATTCCAACATCCTGGATAAGCCTGGCAACTCTATAGGCTTCATCCTTATCTGTTTCTGCTTCTATAACTTGTATTTTATCTCCAACAGCATTATCTGAAAATACTCTTTTGTGGATCTGTTCCGAGTTCTTTTTTATAATGCTATTTGCAGCGTTTACAATGGTTTTTGTCGATCGATAATTTTGCTCAAGCTTATATAAATTATATCCCGGATAATCGTTTCTAAAATTTAATATATTTTCAATTTTTGCTCCACGGAAAGCATAAATACTTTGAGCATCATCACCAACCACACAAATATTTTTATTTTTTGCACTTAACTTATTGATTATTAAATACTGCGAGAAATTCGTATCCTGATACTCATCTACCAATATGTATTGAAATTTATCCTGGTATTTTTCCAAAACTTCTGGAAAATCTCTGAATAAAATATTGGTATTCAGCAAGAGATCATCAAAATCCATTGCATCTGCTTTTTTACACCTGTTTGCGTATATATTATATATGTCAACAATTCTTGGTTTTTTATTTTTCTGATCCTGAATTTGAATTTGCTGATTACTGCTATATGCTTTTGCCGTAATCAGATTATTTTTAGCACTTGATATTCTTCCATAAACTTCATTCGGTTTATATGTTTTATCATCTAAACCCAGTTCTTTAATTATTTTCTTAATCAGATTTTTTGAATCTATAGTATCGTAAATGGCGAAATTAGAAGAATATCCTAGGTGTTGAGCTTCAGCTCTTAGAATCCTGGCAAATAGTGAGTGAAAAGTTCCCATCCATAAAAACCGAGCAGTTTCATTGCCTACCATTCTGGCAATACGCGTTTTCATTTCGGCAGCTGCTTTATTTGTAAAAGTAAGTGCTAAAATCTTATGAGCAGGTATTCCTTGTGCTAATAAATGAGTTATTCTATATGTTAATACCCGTGTTTTTCCTGATCCCGCACCTGCTATTACCAATGATGGTCCCTTATAGTTAACAACAGCTTCCTTTTGTGGCTCGTTTAATTCATCTAAATAGTTATACACAATAATTTACCTTTTCAAATTAAAAATAGACGATAAAAATATATTGTATAATTATCCTAACCAAAATTGATAAAAAGTATTTATACACAAAATATCTTCACAATCTTTAAAATGATTTAAAATTAGATTTTTACTTTTGCAGGATAATTAAAATTATGAGCAACAATACAATTTTATTTATTGATAATTGTTATTATTGTAGATTGCATTTTAGCCGGGTGAAAAAAGTATAAGGATGAAGTTAAAGAATTTTATAGGACTCTTTTTTTTATTATTTAGCATATCAGTTAAAGCTCAAATTATTGCTTATTCCGATTATATTGGTAAAACAGAATACCCTGATCCGGATAGTATTTTTGTTTTTTGTACCGATAACGAAAATGGTGCAAGTTTAATTGCTGTTGATTCAACAGGGGATGGTGGTAAAATTTATAAATGGTATAATTATAATATTGGCACAAATAATTTTTCAGAGATTTCAACTGGAATATCTTATAATATAGATTCAACTACAAGCACGATTGTTAATTTAAGCACTGGTGGTTATAAAGTAATCATTGGCAGTGGGGCAGATAAACAACAGTATCTGGCATGGGTGTATAATACTACCGATCGTTCTGTTGAAATTAAATTATATCAAAACACCTGTAAAAAAATAATCTTGGATGCTGATCCTTTTATAAATCTAAATAGTAATGACGTTAGCACAAGTTTAATTACTGTGGATACATTAACAAGCACTCAGTATCCCTTAATAAATTCTGTTACAAATTATGAATGGAGCGCAGATACAGATTTACCTATAAATATATATCCAAGTCCACGTAAAATAATTAGTGGGACTATGCCAACAGAAAATACAATTTTTAAGGTGATTGTAACAGACCGTTTTGCTTGTAATGTTGAAGATACTTTAAACTATGAAGCAATTGCAACCAAAGCAAAATTTTCATGGAGGACTTATGATGAAAACCTTAAGGAAATTGGTAGTGGAGATCAGGATGGAAGTATTTCTGAACCTGCTCCATTAAAAGTTGAGTTTACAAATGGATCAGAAAATGGACATGAATATCTTTGGGGATTTAAGGAGCCGGTCTATGAAGATGATACTTTAAGAACAACTGATTTTGAATTAGAACCTTCTTTTATATATTATTATACTGATAAAACTGAAGCAGGGAAGACTTATACTATGTGGCTAAAAAGCTTCAACTATAATGAAGTTGAAATTTGTGATGATTCAATATCTTTTGATATTAACTTACAACCTGTTTCTATTGAATTTCCTAATGTTTTTACACCAAATGGTGATGGCATTAATGATGTTTTTTATTGCGATTCACTTGGAGATGGCCCCATTTCTGTAAATAATTTTAAGATAACAATTTTTAATAGAGCAGGACAGGTGGTTCATGAATATGATGGAAGTATTTCTGATTGGAAAGGATGGGATGGTAAAGTAAAAAACAGTAATCGAGATGCAAGTGAAGGTAATTATTATTTTGTTGTAGAAATATTAGGTTGGGATAAAAAATATTATGATAATGATGATTATGCAAAATCTGGCAGCGGTGGTAGTGATAAGCCAACTTTTGGATTGATTAGATTGTATCGTTAAATTAAATAAATAGAAAATAAAAGCCCGATCACATCAATCTGATCGGGCTTTTTATTAATTAAAATCGAGTATCTATTCTTCTTCTTCTTGTTCTTCGAATGCTTTAATAAGTTTTTCCTGAACATCCATTGGTACTTGTTCATAATTCGCAAACTCCATTGTATAAGTAGCTCTACCACCACTTAATGAGCTTAATGCAGTAGAATACTTGTTCAATTCTGCTAAAGGTACTCTAGCTTTTAGTTTTTCAAATCCTTTATCACTACTCATGCCTTCAATCATAGCACGACGACCTTGTAAATCACTCATTACATCACCCATTCTGTCTGATGGAACAAGAACTTCAACATTATAAATAGGTTCCATGATTTTTGGACCTGCTTCTTTAAATGCTGCTCTAAATGCATTACGCCCTGCTAATTTAAATGAAATCTCATTTGAGTCAACCGGGTGCATTTTACCATCATAAATAGCAACTCTGATATCACGAGCGTAAGAACCTGTAAGTGGTCCTTCTTCCATTTTTTCCATGATACCTTTTAATATAGCAGGTAAGAAACGTGCATCAATAGAACCACCAACAATACAATTATAATATACTAATTTACCACCCCAAGGCAATGCATGCTCTTCTTTATTTCTTACAGAAACATTAATTTCTTTACCGTTAACTTTATATTTAACTGGATCTGGCATACCTTCTTTGTGTGGTTCAATTACCATGTGAACTTCACCAAACTGGCCCGAACCTCCAGATTGTTTTTTATGACGATAATCTGCCTGTGCAACTTTTGTGATAGTTTCTCTGTAAGGAATTTTTGGTGCTAAAAATTCAGTTTCAATCTTATACACATTATCTAAGTGCCACTTTACCATATTGTTTAGATGATATTCACCCATACCTGATATGATAATTTGCTTTAATTCTTTCGAATATTCAATATTAATTGTTGGATCAGCTTCGTGAATTCTATTTAAAGCCTCACCTAATTTTTCATCATCAGATTCATTTACTGCCTTTATTGCAGTTCTGTATTTTGCATTAGGAAATTGAATTGTAGGATACTTAATAGTATCTTTACCAGTATATAAAGTATGATTCGTTTTTGTTCCTTTTAGCTTTACAGCAGCACCAATATCACCGGCAACTAGTTTTGGAACTTTTATTCGGTTTTTACCAGCACATACATATAATTGAGATAATCTTTCCTTTGAACCATTATGTGCATTTGTCACATCCATGCCTTCACTAACAGCACCTGACATTACTTTAAAATAATTAATTTCACCAATATGGCTTTCATTGGCTGATTTAAATATAAATAAACTAGTTTCACCAGTCTCTTTACATTCAATTTCTTTATCATTTACTGTTTTGGCTGCAGGCATTGCATTCGGAGCAGGAGCAACATTGGTAATAAATTCTAAAATTCTACCAATTCCAAATCCTTTTTCCGCTGATGCACAGAAAATAGGGAACATACCGCGAGATATTAAACCAGCAGTAATACCTTTTCTCATTTCGTTTTCATCTAATGATCCTTTTTCGAAGAAAAGTTCCATTAATGCTTCATCATTTTCAGCAGCAGCTTCAACTAAAGTGTTATGATAATCTTCCGCAGTAGCCATTTGGTCAGCAGGGATATCAGCAACTTCAACTTTACCATCAGAAAACGTATACATTTTCATCATAATAACATCAATAACCGCATTAAATCCGGGACCTACTTCAATAGGGAATTGAACCACAACAGCTTTGTTTCCAAATGTACTTTTTAATGATTCTATTGACTTCTCAAAGTTTGCACTTTCATGATCAAGTTTGTTTAAAACTAACATCAAAGGTTTATTATATCTATCACAATGTCGGTTTAAAATTTCAGTACCAACTTCTACTCCATGTTGAGCATTAATAGTCATTAATGCCATGTCTGTAGCATAAAACGAAGAAACTACCCCACTGATAAAATCATCAGCTCCAGGAGTATCAATAAAATTAATTTTATGATCATTATACTCAGTATATAATACAGTTGAAAACACAGAGTTTTCAGTTTCATGTTCAATTTCGTTATAGTCTGATACAGTATTGTTATTACCTACGGTACCTTTTCTATCAATTACGCCTCCTTCAAAGAGCACTGCTTCTGCAAACGAGGTCTTACCCGACCCCGCATTCCCAATCAACGCGATATTTCTAATTTTATCAGTTTGATAAGTTTTCATGTATTTAATGATTTAATTAATAATTATTTTAATTCATTGTAAAACAACACCTTTATTATAAGGTAGATAAACGGGCATCAAAAATAGTAAAATTTTATCAACACACAAGTTATCATTTATATAATATTATATATAGATTCAATTTTTAAAAACATCCTTTTCTCTCTACATTGATAAATCAATATTTTCAGGCAAAATAAAAATAAACAAATAATCTTTTGGTAATGTCTGAAAAAGATTATAATTTTGCGGCATTTTCCGGATAATAATTCGGGATTGTAAATAAATAAAAATCAATAAATTTTAAGAATTTGTAATGGATTCTTTTCAGTGGTATAAAAACTTCTGGGTCATTTAAAAAATACGAAATAAATTTCTTTTTATTGTGGTTTTTTAAAAAAAAAGAATACCTTTGCGAACCGATTTTATAAAAAAATAATTAATTAATAGTTGTCTATATGCCTACAATACAGCAGTTAGTAAGAAAAGGAAGAAATCAAATTGTAGAGAAGAAAAAAGCTCCTGCTTTGGACGCATGTCCTCAAAGAAGAGGTGTTTGTACACGTGTATATACCACAACACCTAAGAAGCCTAATTCTGCAATGAGAAAAGTTGCAAGGGTTCGATTGACAAACGGAAAAGAAGTGAATGCTTACATTCCTGGTGAAGGTCATAATTTACAAGAACACTCAATTGTGTTAATTAGAGGTGGTAGAGTAAAAGATCTTCCTGGTGTTAGATATCACTTAATTCGTGGTGCTTTAGATACTTCAGGCGTTGAAGGAAGAACTCAAAGACGTTCTAAATATGGAACTAAGAGACCAAAAAAATAAACTAAATCAAAGAGTTTAGAAAGAAATGAGA
>CAZPMA010000080.1:0-14095 GCA_964587535.1 uncultured Bacteroidales bacterium | reverse complement strand
ATATTTTTGCTTTTTTTATAAACTAATTTTAATAATATTTTTTAACACTCTAATCTTAATAAAAAGACCATGAAACCTAAATTTTTTCTAATTAATTTATTTCTTTTTTTGTTTGTCTATAGTCCCAATTTTGCACAAAAGGCAAACAATAACATCAATTATATTTCTAAATCGAAAAATATATCCGAAATAAAATTTGAGTTAAAGAATTTATCAAAACAATTAATAAATACAACTGAAGGGAAAGCATATGGATTTAGTTTTGATGAAAGTACAGACATTAAAATTAAAGGGGCTCCTGAACTTCCAAAATTATCGCGATCAATTATTATTTCAGGTAAATCTAATATTAAGATTAACATAACAAACAAAGAATTTTATGAGATTAAAGATGTTAATGTTGTTCCATCAAAAGGTGTTATTTCAAGAGATAAAAATCCTGATTTAATTCCATTTGAATATGGCGAAAGATATAAGCAGAATAAATTTTTCCCTGAAAATCTCGTAGAACTTGGCAAACCATATGTTCTAAGAGATCTTAATGGGCAGGTAATTCATATTATGCCTTTACAATATAACCCAGTAACAAAAACCTTACGGGTTTATACAAATGTAACATTTGAAATAATAGATGAAGCAGCGAGCAGTAAAAACCTTGAAATTACTCCTGAATTTAATGAGATTTATAAATCTCATTTCCTGAATTATGCAGAACAGAGATATACTGCTCTGGAAGAAACAGGAAAAATGTTAGTCATTGCTCCTACAAAATATATAACAGCAATGGATACATTTGTAAACTGGAAAAACCAAAGAGGTTTACATACAGAGCTAGTAGAGCTTAGCACAATAGGAACAAGTGCCACAGACATACAAGAATACGTAACAGAATACTACAATAACAAAGGGTTGTGTTATTTATTATTGGTTGGCGATGCAGAAGATATTCCTTCCCTAAATAAGTCAGGAGATTCGGATGCCGGTTATGGTCATATTGTTGGTAAAGATTCGTATGCTGAAGTTTTTGTAGGACGATTCTCTGCTCAAAGCATAGATGATGTTAAAAATCAGGTGAATAAATCAATTTATTATGAGCGAGATATAGTTTCAGATGCCAATTGGTTAGAGAATGGTATTGTTATAGCATCAGATGAAGGCACATCCGGTGATGGTGATGATAATGAATCGGACATACAGCATATGTTAAATCTTAGAGCCGATTTAATTAATTATGGTTATAATAAAGTAGATAAAATTTTTGATCCTGGAGCCAGGGCTGATTCTGTTGCTAAGGCTTTAAACGAAGGTTCAGGAGTTATCAATTATGTGGGTCATGGAAGTGATGTTAGTTGGGCTACTACAGGATTTTCGATTAGTCATGTAAACAATTTAACCAACGATAATAAATTGCCGTTTATATTTGATGTTGCATGTGTTAATGGAAATTTTCATGGGCAAACATGTTTTGCAGAGTCATGGCTTAGAGCAACAAACAATGGAAATCATTCGGGAGCTGTTGCAATAATTGCTTCAACCATAAACCAGTCGTGGGCATCACCCATGGATGCACAAGATGAAATGGTTGATATTCTTACTGAAAGTTACGAGAATAATATCAAAAGGACTTTTGGAGGAATTACGGTTAACGGAATCATGCATATGATTGATGAATATGGTGCCGATGGAGAAAATATGGCAAACACCTGGACAATTTTTGGAGATCCTTCCTTAAATGTGCGTACAAAAGCACCTGTAGCAAATTCGGTTTCACACAATGCTGAAACCATTGTTGGTGCAAATCAGTTTACTGTAAATGGCGACAATGGCTCGGTAGTTTCTTTAACAATAAATAATCAAATTATTGCAAGTGGAACAATTCAAAACGGAAAAGTAGATCTTGAATTTGATGCAATTGAAAATCCGGGAATATTATTAGTTACTGTAACGGGGTATAATAAAATCACTTATCAGTCTGAAGTGGACATAATAGTACCTGCTATCCCTTATGTTTTATGTAATAATTATACTTATAACGATTTAACAGGAAATATGGATGGAGTTGCTAATAACGGAGAGCAAATAGATTTTAATCTGGAACTTAAAAATATTTCTGAGTTGTACAAAGCCTTTAATATAAATACAAAGCTAAGATCAAACGACACCAATATTGTATTAATAGATTCAATTCAAGGTTTTGCTGATCTTGAAGTCTTGGCAACTTCATCAATTGATAATGCGTATTCATTTAATTTAAAGAATAGGGTTCCTGATAAATATGTGGTGCCATTTACCTTATATATTAAAGCGGAAGATGAAAGTAGTAATGAATACGAATATACTTCTTCTTTAAATCTTACTGTTAATTCGCCAAAACTAGAAATAGTCGGACTTTATATTGATGATTCAGAGTTAAATAATACAGGTGTTTTAGACCCTGGAGAAACAACAGATCTAAAATTGATTATTAAAAACGCCGGTAATGGATTCATAGAAAATATTCATGGAAGTTGTAGCTATATAAGTGGAAGCAATTATTTTACTATCAATAATAATGAAACAAGTGTTTTTTCATTAAATCCAAACCAAGTTGATACGATTTCTTTTTCGGTTTCTGTTGATGAACAGGAAGAAATCGAAACCAGTTTAAATCTTGAGTTCTCTTTAATCGATAACAATTATGATTATTATTCTATTACAGAACAAAAGGAAATAATAATAGGAGAAATACTGGAACATATGATATCAGAAGAAGGATCAGTACAGCTAAAAACAAATATGGTGTACTTTTATGATTCTGGAAACGAATATGATCAATATTCTAGTGATGAAGAGTATGTTATTACATTCTTACCAAGAACCAGCTCTGAAACAATAAAAGTTAAATTTATAAATTTCGATGTTGAAAATGACAATTATTACGGAGGTTGTTACGACTTTTTAAATATATATAATGGGAAATCAATATATAATAGTTCGCTAGGATCTTTTTGTAATGAAAATGTGCCAACTGAGTTTATTGCACACAACACTGATGGTGCTTTAACATTTAAGTTTAGTTCTGATTCATATGTTGAAATGGATGGCTGGAAAGCAGAAGTATCATCGCTTGATGCATATAAGGTAACATTTGAAGTTACAGATAATGAAGGAGCAATTGTTTCTGCAAGAGTTGATTTTGAATCACAGAGCTTTTACACAGATGCAGAAGGGAAGGCAAAATTTGAAAAAGTAATTCCTACTGATGGATTATCTTATTCTGTTACAAAAAGTGGTTATCAAACAGTAACAGGAGAATTTAATTTAGAGTCGGGAGACAAAACCATTAACGTTGAATTATCCTTATTAACCGGAATGGATGAAATTAATTTATCAAACCTAAAGATCTATCCAAATCCATCAAATGGAATATTTAACATTGAATTAGACAATAAATCTAACACCGACTATAAAATTAAAGTATTTGATATTACAGGAACAATTGTTTTTGTAAAAGATATTAGTGGAATGAATACTGCAGAAGAACAAATAAATATATCTGATAAACCGAAGGGAATATACTTTTTATCCATAGAATCAGAAAATGGAGAATTAATCAACAGAAAGATACTATTAAAATAAAATTAACCAAAACCCGTTCAAACAAAACGGGTTTTTTTTGTTATTTAAAATTATGATATTTATAATGAAATAGATTTTAAATAATGAAAGAAGAAAAAAAAAGATTTTTCTATAGTATCTTGTTTCCATTATTATTTGTTGTAATGCTGTGGATAGTTAAGTTGGTGGAAACAGTGTTTAATATTGACTTGGCATTTCTTGGAATTTTTCCATTAAGGGTAAAAGGATTGATTGGTATTTTAACAGCCCCTTTAATACATTCAGACTACGAACATTTAATTGCAAACAGTATACCCATATTAATATTAGGTAGTGGTCTTTTCTATTTTTATAATAAGATAGCTTTTAAGGTGTTCTTCTTGAGTTATATAATTGCAAATATATGGATATGGTTTGGTGCAAGATATGCCTATCATATTGGAGCCAGTGGTGTTGTTTACAGTATTGCTACCTTTTTATTTTTTAGCGGCGTAATTAGACGAAACGTAAGATTAATGGCCATATCATTGTTAGTCGTTTTTTTATATGGGAGTATGATTTGGGGAGTATTACCAATTCAGCCACACATTTCATGGGAATCGCATTTAATGGGAGCCATAGCCGGCATGATTCTGGCTTTTTATTACCAAAACGATGGACCTAAAAGAAAAATTTATAGTTGGGAACTGGAAGATGGCGATGATGAGTTCGATGATGAAGATAAATACTGGGAGATTGATGAGAAAAACAAAGAAGCATAAAATACGGTTCTATTATTTTATTGCTTTAACAAATTGTTTTATTTAAAAACTACCCACCCACGATCTTTTGAAATTGCATTTATAACATTGGCAATTTGCATAAATTCTTTTTGAAGATTATTCTCTTCTTCTAATGTGATTTTATTTTCTTGCGCAAGCCTTATCTTTTCTGCAACATCTTTTTGAGCAATTTCCAGAATCTTTCTCTTGTAAGCAATAATTGTTTCGGGAACCAACTGCTTTATTTTCTTTTCTTCTGTTTCGATATGCGCACCACCTTTTTCAAAAATTTTACTTAATGTATATGAAGTGCTTAATAAATCAGCGGCCAGTTTACTTATTTCAGGATCGGAATGATATATAAAATGCTTACTTTCCAAGAATTCAGATTTATTAATTGAATCGAGATATTCCTGGAATATTTTTTTGTAAATCAGGTTTTTGAATTCCAGATCATCATTTAATATTTCACTAATAATATATTCTGCTACAGTAACATTTCTTGGTTCGTCATATTTATCTTCCTGGTACGTATATAATATTTTTTCAGCATACTGGATAAGCAAACGAATAATCTCTTTTTCCTGTGGTTCGGCATAGAATCCTTCTATTGTTGAAGGAATAGAAGGAGAAGCAGACTTAAAACTGGCATCAGGAGAAATATCTTTCTTAAACTCTTTTTCGTAAGTTCTTCTTCGGATTTTATTTATCTCACTATAAAGCACCTTCTCGTTTATATCCAAAATTATGCTGCACTCACGAATATATACTGTACGAATAATTGTTTCCGGAATTACAGCAATTGACCTAACAATATCGGTAATTAGGTTTGCTTTTTTTACAGGGTCGTTTTTAGCATCCTGTGAAAGTAATCTTGTTTTAAATGTGATAAAATCTTCTTCGTTGCTATCAATATAATTTTGTAATTCGCTCGAACTTCTGCTCTTTGAAAATGAATCAGGATCTTCTCCTTCTGGAAGCAATAAAACTTTTACATTTAATCCTTGCTCTAATATCATGTCAATCCCTCGCAACGAAGCTTTTATGCCGGCAGGATCGCCATCGTATATAATGGTAACATTTGAAGTAAAACGTTTTATTAAGCGTATCTGATCTTCGGTTAATGATGTTCCGGATGATGCAACCACATTTTCAATTTCCGACTGATGCATGGAAAGCACATCAGTATATCCTTCAACCAGGTAACATTTATCTAATTGGGTAATACTCTGCTTGGCAAAGTACATACCGTATAAAACACGACTTTTATGATAAATATCCGACTCGGGTGAGTTTAAGTACTTTGCAGCAGTTTTATCTTTTCTTAATATCCTTCCTCCAAATCCTATGACATTACCCGATAATCCGTGAATTGGAAACATAACTCTGCCGCGAAAACGATCATACTGACCATTTTCATTAACTATGGTAAGACCCGTTTTTTCAAGAAAGTCAATCTTATAGCCATTTTCCTTTGCAGCAATGGTAAAAGCATCACGCACATCAAGGCTATATCCTAACTCAAACTTTTTAATAATATCTTCGCGAAAACCACGCTCTTTAAAATAGCTTAAGCCAATTGCACGACCATCATTATGTTTGTGTAATTTTTCCTGAAAATAGCTGTTAGCAAATTTTGTAACAACCAATAGACTGTCGCGCTCATTTTGTTGTTGTATTTCTTCGGCAGTAAGTTCTTTTTCAACAACTTCGATATTATACTTTTTTGCAAGATATTTTAATGCATCAGGATAAGCCAGATGCTCATGTTCCATAATAAAGTTTACCGCATTTCCACCTTTACCGCAGCCAAAGCATTTGTAGATGCCTTTTGCCGGAGAGACAGTAAATGAAGGCGTTTTTTCGTTATGGAAAGGACATAACCCCAGGTAATTAACACCGCGCTTTTTAAGATTTACAAAGTCCTGAACAACTTCGATAATCTCGGCAGTATCAATTATTCTTTGTATGGTATTATGGTCAATCATAAATTATATATCAGAATATCAGCCTATTAAATGAACACTAATGCATCAGCTAAAATACTAAAAACAAAATAGATTCGAGTAATGATTTTTAAAATAAACGAAATATTTATATTTTGCCATTAAATTAATATAAATGAAAAATCTTGTTGTTTTGTCCGGAGCCGGAATGAGTGCCGAAAGTGGTATCAGAACATTTCGTGAAATGGGTGGATTATGGGAGGAATATGATGTGATGGAAGTTGCAAGTCCTCAGGCATGGGAACATAATCCTGAATTGGTAATGCGTTTTTATAATGAACGCCGTAAAAAGCTTTTTGAAGCAAAACCCAATGCCGGACATATAGGAATTGCTGCATTAGAAAAACACTTTAATGTGCATATTGTTACACAAAATGTGGATGATTTGCATGAGCGTGCAGGAAGCACAAATGTGCTGCATTTACATGGTGAACTTAAGAAGGCAAGAAGTACTTCAGATCCTAATTTAGTTTATAAGCTCGATAACTGGGAGTTAAAAATAGGGGATACCTGTGAAAAAGGCTCTCAGCTTCGGCCGCATATTGTATGGTTTGGCGAAGCTGTTCCGGCAATTATGGATGCAGTAATTATTTGCCAAAAAGCCGATATTTTTGTTGTCGTAGGAACATCATTAAATGTTTATCCTGCAGCCGGATTAATTGATTATGTTCCGTTTGGTGCAGCCATTTTCTTAATCGATCCTAATGAAGTGAGAACGAATAAGAATGTCACTTTTATAAAAGAAAAAGCAAGCTCCGGAATTAAGAAGCTTGCTGATATTTTAATTAAAGAATATGTTTAATGATGATTAATTAAAAATTTCTTGGTATTTAATAATTTTCCGTCAATCTGTAAAGAGCAAAAATATAAACCTGCTTCAAAATCACTCACAGAAATCTTCAAATAATCATGTTTGTTTTCTAACTTTTTTGAATAAACAATTGAGCCTATCGTGTTATAAATTTGAATTTTTGCATCTTTAACAAAAATTATATCGTAATCAATATTCAAATAATCTGATACGGGGTTAGGATACAATTTTATTTTTTGTAATTCGTATACATTAACCTGGGTAGTGTCTTGTGGGTCGTCTGCTGTAAAAAACGGATTTACTTCAAAGCTAATAGAAGCAAAACTGATTTTAACAATAAATAGTATAAATATAAGAAGTAAAGTATTTTTCATAAGCAGTTAATTAATGTTTAATACAAATAAACAAAAACTATACCTTACTATACGTTAGATGCTTGTTAAAAGTTATTAATAAATCTTAAAACTATTTTAATTTTAATTAACTTAGCTCCTATAATATGAATAGACTATGAAAAAGTTAATATTACTATTATTAATATCTATTGTTTTTGTGTATGCCGGATATTCACAGGTTTTTGGTGGTGGATTTCTTGCCGGTCTTTCTGCATCGCAACTTGAAGGAGATAGTTGGAAAGGATATAATAAAGCAGGATTAACCTTTGGTGTATATACTAATGTTGTTTTAAACCAATATGTTGATGCTCAGCTAGAATTACGTTATGTTCAAAAAGGAAGTAATTCGAATAGTGATGATATAGCTGAATTTTATGTTTCAAAATTAAATTATATTGAACTTCCGGTATTTTTAAAATACAGTTTTTTAAACGATTTTACTGCAAATATTGGAGTAGCCTTTGGGTATTTACAAAAAGGGGTTGAAGATTTTGGTCTTGGTGAAGAAAAACCATACATACCATTTGAGCAATATGAATTTTCTGGTTTAATAGGAGTAGAGTATCATATTATAAATCGCTTTTATGCTAGTGCGCGATTTAATTATTCGATATTACCGATTAGACCACACCCAGATGAAAAAACATATTATTTAGATAAAGGACAATACAACAATGTGCTCACTTTTGCTGTTTATTATCAAATAAGTAATCCGGATGCAAGAAGCAAAAAAAAAGCTTGTGATTGCCCTAAGTGGCGCGAGCGGAAGTATAAACACTAAAGTATTATTGGATAAGCTTTATCAAATTAAAGATCAATATTCTGATCTGGGTATAGTTGCTTCTGATAATGCTAAAGATATTTGGAAACATGAGCTTCCAGAGACTCCTTTTAATGAACACTCATTTAAAGAATATTCGAATAGTGATTTTTATGCTCCCTTTGCTTCCGGGTCTGCAAAATATAATACAATGATAATTTGTCCATGTTCCATGGGCACATTAGGGCGAATTGCAAATGGTATTTCCGATGATTTAATAACACGAGCTGCCGATGTTATTCTTAAAGAACGAGGTAAATTAGTAATTGTTCCCCGTGAAACACCTTACAATCTGATACATATAAAAAACATGGAAAAGATTACCCTGGCAGGAGGGATAATCTGTCCGGCAACACCATCCTATTATAGTAATCCAGAAACGATTGAACAGCTTGTAGAAACAGTGATTGACCGTGTTTTAGATTTGGCCGGATTTAATATTGAGAGTAATAGGTGGAATAGTTAGTTAAGCCACAGCCAAGGTTGCAATACTCACTTTTGTGTTTTCTACTTCTAAAACTGCATTAATACAAGCTTCAAGGGTGGAGCCTGTAGTTACAACATCATCAACAATTAAAATGTGTTTCCCTTTTAACGATTTATGGTCATTAACTTTGAATATATTCTCCACATTTTTCCATCGGTCAAATCGTGATTTACGTGTTTGTGTTTCTGTAGCAACTGATCGTACTAAAGATTTTACATCTAATGGTTTATTCATTGATTTGGATAAGCCCATTCCTAACCATTCGCTTTGATTATATCCCCTTTTTTTCAATTTACTTTTATGCAAAGGAACGGGAATGATCACATTAACGTCCTTAAATACGCTTTCCTTAATTTGTGAACCAAAATACCTACCTAAAATAAATCCTATTTCTTTCTTTCCATGATATTTAAACTGATGCATCATTGATTGATAATTACTTCCTTTATTAAAATAAAATAAGCTAGTAGCATATTCAACTTTTGTTCTTCCCCAAAATAATTTTGAAACGGGGTTATCTATTTCTTTATGAAAATCGGTTTTTGGTAGGTTATATAAGCACTTTGTACATATAAGTTCTTCTTGATTTAACAGATGATTGTTACAAACAATACATAAATCAGGAAAAAAGAGACTAAAAAAATCTTTAAAATAATTCGTTATTTTTCTCATAAATGGTAAGCCTTGGGTACTCTAATTTATAAAAACTATTTTAATTTTTAAATTTCTTTCTTTTCATTCTTCGACAAGCTCAGAATAACAAAATATTAACACAGTATTTTTCTAAAATCAATTTCTAATCTATAAAATAAACTACTTTAATCCTTTCCATTCATCCATAAACTGATTTAGAAAATTTTGCATATAATTATGACGAGTCTCAGCAATTTGTTTGGCTGTTTCTGTATTCATTCTGTCTTTTAAAAGTAACAGCTTTTCGTAGAAATGATTGATGGTTGTTCCCTTTGAGTTTTTATATTCATTGAAGTTTTGATGCATTATAACGCCAACTTCAGGATTATACATTTCATTACCATATTTACCACCAAAAGCAAATGTTCTACCTACTCCAATGGCACCGATTGCATCTAAACGATCAGCATCCTGAACAATTTTCCCTTCTATGCTATTCATTTTATCTTTTACGCCAGCACCTTTAAAAGAAATGTTTTTAATAATATCAATAACTGATTTGATTGTTTCAGGTTCTGCATCCTGAGTGGTTAAAAAAGCAGATACTACCTTTAATCCATCATTTTCATTTTCATAAAATTTCCAATCAGCCACATCATGTAAAAGAGCTGCCAGTTCTACAACAAATAAATTTCCGCCTTCAATAGTTTGTATTCGTTTGGCTAAATTCCATACTCGATAAATATGCCACCAGTCGTGGCCCGAACTGTCGCCAGATAGTTTATGTTTTACAAACTCAACGGTATTATTAATTAGATTTTTTGTATTCATAAAAAGATTCCCGTTAATTTTATATTTTACGGGAATGTGTTAAGATAAAAAACCCGCCTTGGCGGGTTTAAATAATATTTTGTTATTCTCTTAATTTTTCTTCTTTGGTCCAGGATACTTTTTTCCCAATTGCAGCAAAACCAATAAAGCCTTTTACATGTAAAATAGTATAATCTTCATCTTCAAACCACATAAAACATTTGTAAGTTTTTCCGGTTTTTGGATCATAAATTGTTCCATCATCCCACTCATTGTCATCTTTATTATATATAAATCCTTTTAGTAATTGTAATCCAAGGATTGGTCTGTTTTGTAATTTTGGATCTGGATTTTCATCGTCAACCTTAGCACTGCCATCTTCTTCATTAGGCTCATCAAGCCACTTTATTTCTCCGTAATATTTGTCATTTGTTGCTTTAAATATTTTTACCTGGGAATCACCGTCTTGTGTTAACCAATAACCAACAACTTTATCTGCTGGGTCTTGAGAAAAGCCTTTTGGTGCGATAAAAGACACTAAAAATAAGGCAATAATAAAAATTTTAGCTTTCATACGTTCAAATTTTAGTTTGTATTATAATAAGCCAATATAGTAATTTTAATTTATTAATCATAGAATGCAATTTTTTACTTAATCTAATCTGGCTTGCTATTCTATTTTATTAATCCATAAAATATTATTTGCATAATTTCATCAAGATTTTTTTCTAGTTCATTTAATGTCATATCTTCATCTATTAACAAAGAACTCTCAAGTCCTTTTAAAAATGTTACTAATGAAATAGCAGCAAAACGGGTATTAGAAACTTTGAATATACCTTGATTTACTCCTTCTTCAAGAATATTCTTTAAGGTTTGTTGTTCCTCTTTATCATATTTTTTTCTGATTTTTTCAGTAAAGGCAAGATTAGCTAAATAATCATTTTTCAGCGCTTCATAAAAATTTACCATTTCTTTAAGATAGCGCATTCGGATTAATACATAATTTCGGATTTTGTCTTTGGGATTCTCATTTACATTTACAACCTTTTTTTCAAGCTCTAAACTTAGCTCGTGAGCTTCTTTTTTTACTACAGCTTCAAAAATTTCCTCTTTACTTTTAAAATAATAATAGATTGAACTTTTACCCATGCCTGCAGCCTTAGCTATATCGTCCATGGTAGCTTTTTTAAATCCGAAGCGGCTAAAAACACTGGAGGCAATACTTACAATTTTATTTTGTATCGCCTTTTGTTTTTTCATAATATGTTCTTTAATCATTTTTAGAATATTTAAAAATTGTATTCCAAAATTATAAAGTCAAATTGTTAGATGCAAATTTTTTCGACCATTTTTTTCTAATAGTCAAACCCCTGTAATAATGAAAGGAATTATTGTTTAGAAAATAAGGAATGGTTTTGTAAAATTCATTCGGATTTTTTATTGTATAAACTCAATCAAACGAATTTCTATGTATAAAAAAAATAGCACAAGCAAGGCTTATGCTATTTGATCATTATCTTTTTAATAACTTAAGCTAAAGTATAATCCAGTTGTTTTCTTTCCAAATCGGCTCTAACAATTTTAATTTTTACCGGATCGCCTAACTGATAAGTTTTTTTGTTGCGCTTACCTATAATAGAGTAATTATCTTCGTCAAAAAAGTAATAATCATCATCCAGTTCACGAATATGAACTAAACCTTCACATTTGCTTTCATTTAATTCAACATAAAAACCCCATTCGGTAACACCGGAAATTATTCCGTCGAATTCATCACCGATATGATCTTTCATAAACTCAACCTGTTTATATTTTATTGATGCCCTTTCTGCATCAGCGGCGCGTTTTTCCATATCTGACGAATGCTTGCATTTATCTTCGTATTTATCTTTGCTCTTACTGCTTGCTCCGTTCATATATTCTGTTAATAGCCTGTGAACCATCATATCAGGATAACGACGAATAGGAGAAGTAAAGTGAGAATAAAATGGAAATGACAAACCATAATGTCCAATATTCTTTGTTGAGTAAACAGCTTTTGCCATAGAACGAACAGCTAGCGTTTCAATTACATTTTGTTCATTCTTCCCCTGCACCTGGTCTAGTAAATTATTTATTGATGTAGTAATATTTTTTTGTCCGGTTGTATTAATAGAATAGCCAAAACGTTGTATAAACTTGGCAAATTTTAGTAGTTTTTCAGGATCAGGTTTGTCGTGTATTCTGTATACAAAGGTTTTCGCTTTTTGTCCTTTTTTAACTCTTCCAATAAATTCAGCTACTCGTTTATTGGCAAGTAACATAAATTCTTCGATCAGCTGATTCGATTCCTTATGTTCTTTAAAGAATACGCCTAAAGGTTTACCATCATCATCAATGTTAAATTTCACTTCAACTCTTTCAAAAGATATAGCTCCATTTTTAAATCTGCGTGCTCTTAATCTTTGAGCCAGATCATTTAAAACCAACAATTCATCTCTATAATCCCCTTCGCCACCTTCAATTATTTTCTGTGCTTCTTCGTAATTAAAACGTCTGTTGGATTTAATAACTGTTTTACCAATCCATTGATCAAGGATATCTCCTTTTTTATCCAGATCAAAAACGATACTATAGCATAGTTTTTCTTCATCGGGACGTAAACTACAAACCAGATTAGAAAGTTTTTCAGGAATCATTGGGACAACCCTGTCAACCAAATAAACGGAAGTTGCTCGATTAAAAGCTTCTTTATCAACAATCGAATCAGGAACTACATAATGTGTTACATCTGCAATATGAACGCCCACCTGCCAATTGCCTTTTCCTAAATCTTGAATAGAAAGAGCATCGTCAAAATCTTTTGCATCAGCGGGATCGATTGTGAAAGTTGTAATATCACGAAAGTCTCTTCGTTCTTTATAGTCTTTTTCAGTAATTTCAACAGGTGTTTTATCGGCAGCATCCTCAACCTTTTTTTCAAATTTATAGGGTAAATCAAATTCAGCCAAAATTGCATGCATTTCGGTATCATTATCTCCCGGTTTACCCAATACAGCAATCACTTCGCCAAAAGGATTTCTGTATTTTTCTGGCCATTCGGTAATTTTAGCCACCACTTTATCACCGTTCTTTGCACCATTTAATTTATTTAACGGAATAAAAATATCGTATGGCATTTGTTTACTTGCTGCAGCCATGAAAGCAAATGTTTTAGAAACTTCAATAATTCCAACGATGCTTTCTGTTGATCGTTTTATAATCTCAACTACTTCGCCTTCTGGTTTTTGCCCACGTCGTTTTGCATACAAATAAACTTTTACTGTATCGCCATTTAAGGCATGATTCAAATTTGACTGGGTTACAAAAATATCTTCATCTGATTCTTCTGAGATAATAAATCCGGCACCTTTCATGGTTAACTGAACTTCTCCTGTTATATATCCCCCGGTACTGGCTAATTTAAATTTTCCTCTTGAAATTTCAACCAAGCTTCCATATTCGTGTAACTCATATAGTATTGCTGTAATTAATGCCTTTTGACCTTCGTCTTTAATATCAAATTGTTTTGCAATTTGTTTGTAGTTATATAGCTTTTCAGGATTATTGTTAAATAAACCAAGGACTTTATTCATTAAATTTTTTTTCTTTGTATCCTTCTTCTTATTTCCTTTACTTTTACTTTTTCCTTTACTCATAATATATATTGTTTAAAATTCAACAATAATAAATTATCTTTATTAACTGATAACTAATTAATTGTTATTTCTTGTTTAAATATTTTGGCTATATC
>CAZPMA010000079.1:11552-15085 GCA_964587535.1 uncultured Bacteroidales bacterium | reverse complement strand
TAGTGTCCAGTTCATTTTGGATATAGAAAGTACTGTCAGCAATTATTTTGAGCTGCTCATCGAGAATCTGGTCGGCATTAAACAGGGTAGTCGCTGTATTGATGTAGTTCGCTGTCGCATCCGCCGTGTACGTACCATCATCATTCAGACCGGCATAAACCTGAGTAGTGTCCAGTTCATTTTGGATATAGAAAGTACTGTCAGCAATTATTTTGAGCTGCTCATCAAGGAGGGAGTCTGCTTCAGCTAAACTTGTTGCTATAAATATATAATTAGTTAATGGATTTTGTATATATTCACCATTTACATCCAAGCCTGCACCTAATTGAGTAGTGTCTAATTCTGCTTGAATATCATTAAATTCTGTTTGTGTTGTTAATTCTTCCCAAGTAGTATCATAGTACCAAAATGTGAAAGTTTGAGTATCATATACAAGGAGCCCTTGAGCAGGAGTTATAATTGCTTCTCTTTCAGCTGTATTCATTCTTGGAACTAAAAATCCCTTTGTAGTGGATCTTAATTCAAGAATAGACGAAGCATCCGGAGTAATTTTTACTTCGCTAATTCCAACTCCCTGGGCAAATAACTCATGCCCACTGGCCACCAAAATCAAAACAGAAATAAAAAAGATTAATTTCCATTTTAAGATACTTTTTAATTTATTGTTAAACCACCTATCTTCCATAGGTGCATTTAATAGTGATTTAACCTTTGTATCCATAATTTAGCCTCCCTGAAATATTTAAGATTTGCACAGAACACATAAACTGGTTCAGACAAATTATCTTTACATGATTATTTTTTTCTTGATTATTATAAACTAATAGAGATGATTTATTAAAAACAATTAAGCTTTTAGTAAAACATATAATATGCGAAATAAGTTGAGTAATATTGTAATTTATTTTATAAAATATTACTTCAATAATTGCAATAAAAACTTTTGTAAGAATATAGACAATACTCTTACAAAAGCTCTTTTCCTTTATTTTTTGCCCTTTCGACATATTTTCTGGAAAATGCTAATTCAATTTTTTTCGCTCACTCTATTTATATGGCACTAACCATAAGATTAGCACACAGTTTTCTATTTTATACTTTCAACAAAAAAAGATGTAAAACTACAGTTTATTTTAATGTAATCTTCTAAATATCTTCTAATATACGCTTATATCATAAAAATAACTAAATATCAATACCATATCAAAAAACACTGTTTTTTTTTGATAAAAAAAACATCTTTGTGTTTTGATTTATTCTAATTGTTAAACAAACTAATAATCAGCGCATTAAATTAATGTCTTTTACGTTAAAACTACAGTAAAAGTTATAAACAATACGTAATTTTTTTTTATTCGAGTAGTTAATTACTTTTTTGGGGGGGATTGATCATCAATTTAAGAAAATACCGTAAACAAGGAAGTTTGACAATAAAATCAACAGATAAAATCCTTAAAATCATTATAAATAGGGGAGTAGTATACATCCCAAACAGTATTATCTTTATATTTTATAGACCCAATTATTTTTCCTTTTAAAATGGTAAAGAATTTCTTTGAGACTTTATTAATAATTGGGAATGTCATTATTTCACCACATACATGCTTATATTTAATTTTAGCAGTATTAAATAATGCATTTAAAAGAATTAGTGTACCAGTTTTTTTATGAATAATAATATGTTCAATTAATAACACATCATTTATATTCCTTTGATTATTATTTTTTCTTACAATTTGTATTAGTTTTTGTTTTGTTTTTCTTAGATGTTTAAGTCCAATACTAATAGTATAAGCATAAATATCTTTATTCGAATTCTCAAGCAGTAAAACAATACTATCATCACAATCGATACACTTTTTAATATCGTTAAAAGAAAGCTCATTGTTTATAAGGCCAGATTTATCATCTAATAAATCTTTATTTATTGAGTATAAATATTTTGATTGTAATTCTAATATTTTACTAATATCATCGATGTTTGCTTTTCTTGCGATTAATTTATCCATACAGAGTGTTATATTTTATAAAGAACTAATTATAAAATTAAATTAATTGATTTATACTAAGATGTAATATTAAAAAATAATCTTTTGTAAATTTGTGGTCAGTATATTTTTATTTATTTTAGGTGAATTAAAGATAAAATCATGATTAAATACAGACGAATACTACTGAAGTTAAGTGGTGAATCCTTGATGGGCGAAGCTGGCTATGGCATTGATAATAAAAGACTAAATGAATATTCAGAGCAAATTAAGGAACTCCTAACAGAAGGTATTCAAATTGCAATAGTAATTGGTGGTGGAAATATATTTAGAGGTCTTTCAGGGCTTGCAAGTGGATTTGATCGTGTAAAAGGCGATCAAATGGGAATGTTAGCTACGGTTATTAATAGTTTAGCCTTACAATCATCTTTAAAAAATTTAAACATTAAAGCCAAGGTATACACAGCAATAAGAATGGAACCTGTGGGTGAATTATATAATAGAGATAAAGTAATAGAAAACCTTGAAAAAGGGAAAGTTGTAATTTTATCTGGTGGAACAGGAAATCCATTTTTCACCACAGATACAGCTTCAGCACTTCGAGCAGTAGAGATAGGAGCTGATATTATTTTAAAGGGCACACGAGTGGATGGGGTTTACACTGCGGATCCCGAAAAAGATAAAACAGCAACAAAATTTGAAAATATTTCATTTAATGAAACTATAAAAAGAGAACTAAACATAATGGATTTAACTGCTTTTACAATGTGTAAAGAAAATCATATACCTATTTATGTTTTTAATATGGATATAATAGGAAATTTAATGAAAGTGGTTAAAGGCGAAAATATTGGAACATTAATTTCTAATTTCTAGTTTAGTTAATATTTATAAGCGTATAAGTTTTTTCTTAAGATATTTATTATATTTATTTTTTTAAAATTGTTGCATACAACAACCTAATCTAAAAAATTTTATTATGACTGAAGAAGTTCAATTTGTTATTGATGAGTCCACAGAAAGAATGGATAAGGCAATTGCTCATTTAGAATTAGAACTTGGAAGCTTACGAGCAGGAAAAGCAAATCCAAGAATGCTTGATACCGTAACGGTTGATTATTATGGAGCACAAACCCCTTTAAGTCAGGTTGCAAATATCGGAACACCAGATCCAAAAACAATAGCGATTCAACCTTGGGAAAAAACAATGATAGAACCAATTGAAAGAGCAATTATTAACTCAAATTTAGGTTTTGCTCCACAAAATAATGGAGAAATTATACGTATAAATATTCCTGCCCTTACAGAAGAAAGAAGGATTACTTTAGTAAAACAGGTTAGTTCTGAGGGTGAAAATGCAAAAGTAAGTATTCGTAGCGCCAGAAAAGATGCAAATGATGAAATTAAGAAATTAGAAAAGGACGGCCTTTCTGAAGATGACGCAAAAAAAGCCATAGACGAAGTTCAAAGGCTTACTGATAAATATGCTGAAAAGATAGAGCTAATAGTTAAGGCAAAAGAAGAAGATATTATGAAAATATAATT
>CAZPMA010000079.1:0-11452 GCA_964587535.1 uncultured Bacteroidales bacterium | reverse complement strand
AGTTATTTGGAATATTTGATTTGTATCTTAAAATATAAATATTAGCTATGTTTAGAATTCTAAATAATACCTATTAATTTTATTGAGCTATTTTATATGCTAAATCAATATATTCAAACATATCTGATGGGTGATTATTAATTTTCTCTTCACTTCTTTTATGACCTAATCGAACAATTACCATATTTTTTTCAGGAATAGAAATAATATACTGCCCTAGAATTCCACGTGCATAATAGATCATAGAATTTTGATAATTACAGATCCACCATTGATAACCATAGTAATCAACTGCATTATTATTTTCATCTTTAAGATAACTAGCTGGAGTAAGAGACTCTTTAATATATAATTCTGGTATAATTTGCTTTCCATTCCAGTTACCATTATTTAATATTAGTTGTCCAAAACGAGCAAAATCTCGAGCATTTGAATTAAAGCAACAAGTTGCTTTTTCATCTCCATTTATTTGATCTAAGCTCCAGGATGCAGTGTTTACAGCACCTAACGGTTTCCAAAGTTTTTCAGACGTTATTTCGCTAAGTGTCTTTTTATAAACTCTTTTTAAAATAATACTTAGCAATTGTGGGTCGGTTACTTTATACTTATATTTTTCTCCTGGGGGAATCTCAGATTTACTTTTTAATACCAGTTTATCAAGATTCTTGCCATAATATGATTTTGTTGTAACTGAAAAAGGATTGTTATAACTTTCGTCCCATTTAATGCCTGAACTCATTGTAAGTAGGTCTTTAACAGTTATTTTGTATTTTGAGTTTTTAAATTCTGGTAAATAATTATCAATAGGATCATTTATTGAATTTATTAATCCTTCATCAATAGCTATTCCCACTAATAAGCTAACAATGCTTTTTGCCATTGAAAATGAACTTGAAGTTGAGCTTGCCGAGTAATTGTCCCAATAACTCTCGAAAATAATGTTAGTATCTTTTATTACTACAAACGCCACCGTTTCATACAAATGAAATAGGATAGAATCTTCAGTAGATATGGTATAATTATTATAATCTTCAGAAATATTCCACGCTTGCGGGATATCAGTTTCTACATCACGAGTTTCGAAAATCATAAAATCTTCAATACCAACCGTATTGTATTTAATGGCATTTCTTAAATATGGATTGGGTTGAAACAGTAGGATTAATATAACAAGAATAATTAATCCTGGAAGATAATATTTGAATATCTTTTTCATTTATTATTTTAGATGTATTGTAAATTAATAACTTAATTATGTGGACAAGTATTTATTAAGAACTGATAATAATAATTTGGGTTTTACGGGTTTTATTAAATAATCGTTCATTCCAGACAATAAACCTTTATTAATATCTGCCGGCATAGCATAAGCTGATTGAGAAATAATAGGAATATTTTTATTAATATGTTTTATTTTTTTAGTTGCTTCAAAGCCATCCATTTCCGGCATTTTTATATCCATTATAATGATATCCACATTATTGTTATCTGATACTATTTGTAATGCTTCTTTTCCATTTTTTGCTATTATGATATTAGCATTGGTAATTTTTAAAACTTCTTCAATATAAATAATGTTGGCCGGTTCGTCTTCAGCAACTAGAATGGTTTTGTCTTTCCAGTCAAACGATTGATCTTCTGGGGCATTACTAAAAAAGCTTTCACTATTTTCAACCCTATCAAATGGAAGGGTAAAATAAAATGTTGAACCAAAGTTTTGAACAGATTCAACCCATATTTTTCCCCCCAGGAGTTCAACCAAACTTTTACTAATTGCTAAACCTAATCCTGCACCACGATATAATCTGGTTGTGTCTTCTAGCTTAATAAACCGATCAAAAACAGAATCTTTTTTGCTTTTTTCCATACCAACACCTGTATCCTTTACATAAAAAAGAAGTTCTGTTTTGTTTTTTATTTCATAGCCAAATTCTATAAAACCATCTTCTGTAAATTTGAGCGCATTGTCAATTAAATTTGTAAGTACCTGGTTTAATCTTAAAGGATCTGTTTTAATGATTATATTTTGTTCCCGGGCATTTTCATTTAATTTAATCTCGATTTTATCTTTTCCTTTTTGTTTTCTAATTTCTAAATAAGACAACCTGATATCATTTAGAGTAGATTTCAAGTTACAATCTTTCTTCATAATTTTTAACTGACCAGCTTCAATTTTGGAAATATCAATTATATCATCAATTAATTGGAGTAAGTTATTGCCACTATTGTTTATTAATTTAATGAAGTTTTCTTTTTCTTCAGGGGTAATTTCTGAGTCTGGCATTGTTAAGAGTTCTGTGAAACCCAAAATAGCATTCATAGGAGTCCTTATTTCGTGACTCATATTTGCCAGGAAAGCAGACTTAAGCCGATCACTTTCTTCTGCGCGATCTTTTTCTTTCTGAAGTTTTACTTCGGCTTCATCCCGTGCTTTTTCCCGTGATAATATTTGTTGCAACATATTGTTGAAATCATCATATAAAATTCCAATTTCATCGTTACTATTGCGAATTAATGTTGTGTTATAATTACCTTCTTCAGTTATCTTCCTTGTTAGTTTCGCTAAATCAAGGATTGGTTGCGAGATGGGTTTCTGGAATTTATTAGCAAGAATATACGCCAGGATTACCATTGAAATAAAAACTCCTATAATTATATATAAGTAGTTCTTGATTTTTTCTTTTAAGAAGGTTGTTTCGGCTATAATTACTATGATTCCATATTTATAGTTGTCGTATAGGATAGGATATTCAATCTTAAGATTTAATTTGCTGAAAGTTGATTTTGCATCAGCTAATTCATCCGGGTTTTCAAACATTGGTGGAACAAATACTTCTTCTGATCGTTTATATGAAGCAAATAATATTCCGTTTCTATCGTATAAGGCTCCTGATTCGATTTCCGGAATAGTTGATAACTTTGAAAGAATATTTTCAGCTCCGTTATTATCATCAAAAGTTAAGGGGGCTATAGAGTATTCACCTATTAATTTTGTATTCATTAAGGTGTTTTGAAGCATTTCTTTTCTGAGGCCTTTTATATCACTTAAACCTACTATTATAAATCCGAAAATCATGGTTAAAGCACTAACAATAAGAATAGTACTAATTATTTTATTTTTTATAGATATGTTCTTAAATAAACTCATTGTTTACCTTTTACCGGATTAATAATTTGGGCTGAATTTAATAAATAAAAACTCATTTGTAAAGGAGATTTTAGAACAGCAGATTCGTTTATTTCAAACTTAAGCCTGTTTTTATCTTCAAAGAAGTTAATTAAAACTCCTTTTTCTCCAAAACTTGGAGAGTCTCCAATTGTTAAAACAGGCAATTCTTCTGTTAAGGCTAAAATATTTGGTAAATTTTTTCTTTCCGATTCCGCAATTACTAAAATATGTAAATCTTTAATTTGATATAATTCACTGACTTTCCTAATTTCCACTCTTTTATTATTAATCTTTTGTACAGCATATATTTGCTCAAGATTTTTATGTAATTGAGTTTTCCCAATAACACCAATCAGAAAAGGTTTTGAAATATCATCCATTTCACATTCGTCTGGCCAGGTTATAAAACGAGAAAATTTTTCAAGATATACCGCTTTCATTACATATACGTTAGTTTGCGAGCTTGCAAAAAAGGAAAACGAAACAACAAATGTTAAAAGCAGTAAAGTAGATTTAAATGCTTTGAAGGATTTATATGTTGAATTAGCTTTTTGCATTAAAATGTTTAGTCATAAATTGTTAATTCAACATATTTACTATTTTGTATTCCCCAGATCACTATTTTCGGCTTTGGATCACCATATTCATCAAAATTAATTGGCCCTGATGCTCCTTCATAGTCAATAAAACTTCCACTCATTAAAATTCTTTTTCCGATATCAAATTCATTAATATTTATAGGAATAGCATCTTCAAGTAGGTTTTTCTTTAGAGTTTCCATTCCAGAGACACTCTGTAAATCATTCTTAAATATATTAGGGTCTAATGAATTTGACTTTTGCATTGCATATGCGATTAAATAAACTGCATCGTACGCATGTTCCGAGTAGGTAGATGGTGCAAATCCAAATCGTTTTATATAATTATTTTTATAAGTGATATAGTTTTCATTTCCTTCATTTGTACTTGTTATTCCTTGTGTTCTCTCTAAAATATCAGGTATTACATTAAGGATTATTTCTTCAGGCAAATTACCATCATTTACAAAAATGTAAGGTTTATTTTCAAAGTTCTGATAGTGATCGCTATTATATATCGCATTTATTAATATTGAAATTTCGGAAGAAAATGAAACAATAAAGATTACATCAGGCTCTTCATCCAAAAGAGCATTCATTTCATAATCAAAGCTATATGTTGATAAATCAATTTCATCTCCTGGGAATGAAACAGCACTTGTGATATTGCCTCCAAATTCAATATACATTATTCTTAGAATTTCTGATAGCCCAATTCCAAATCGATCATCTCTATATAATATTGCTGCATTTTGAGTTTGTAAAGTATCTTTACAATATTGTGCAGATATTGTTCCAAAAGTATAGTCTGATGGGCAAGTTCTCCATACCAGGTTATTATCTTGCATATATGTTAATTCAGGAGTTGTAGCTGAATAGGTCATAAGCAGAACATTATTTTCAACACATTTTTCAGCCATCTCAACGGCAACAGATGAAAATGTTGGTCCTACAATAATTTGAACACCTTCTTCAATCAATTCGTCAACAACTTTTATTCCTTGATCAGGGCATCCTCCCGAATTTTTAAAAATAAGTTCGATGGGATAATCTTCTTCATCGATTGTTAAGCCTCCCTTATTATTGATTTCTTCACTAGCAAGTTTTGCACCAAAAAACATGCTTTCAACTTGTTCCCTAAGGACAGAAACATCACCAACCACACCAATTTTTACAGATTGCTTATAATCAGGAGTATTGAAATCTTCTTCTAATAATTCACAACTACCAATAAATAGAATTATTGATATAATTATCAGTAATACAATATGTTTAAATATATTATTCATATTTTATATTAATTGAATAATCTTAAAATAATATGATCTTCCTAATCCCGGGATATCATAATTTTTGAATCCAGGATAGAAATATTGAGTATCGAATAGGTTTTGTATTTTAAAACTTAATCGAGTTTTGCTGTTTTTAATAATTTCCAGGTCTGTAGATGAAATCATTAAATCAACAATAAAGTATGGGTCTAATTTATATCTATTAATTGCATAATTTATTGGGTCATATATAAAATTGTTTTGATCACTAGCTATTCTTGAACTTATATATTTACCTTCAACATTTATATGTGTATAATATTTATTAAGGTGTAGCACATCCCCAAATTTTATCATGTGTTCAGGATATAAAGATGTTTTAACCCGTATTTTCTCTAACATAGGATCTGTTTTCTCTAAAATGCTTCTTTCGTAAGAGTAATTTATATATGTTGTATTGTAATCCAGTGTTAAATTCAATTCGGCTTCAATTCCCGATGAATATATATTTGAAACATTAGCCGCTCTAATATTTGAAATTTGTCCGTTGGGCAGTAAATATTCAATTTTATCTTCAATTTTAGTATAAAAAATATTGGCATTAAAATTTAATTTATTGAATAGTTTACCCATTAATGCCCATTCACTGGTTTTAGCCCTTTCTGGCTCTAAATCAGGATTTCCAACGATACCACCAGGAGTTATATAATTTGAATAAAGTTGAACTGATGATGGTGCATTAAAGGATGTACCATACATTAGCTTTGTGCTTAACTTATCAGTTATATGATAAACTGCAGCAAACCTGTAATTTAAGACATCTGCATAAACGTTATGATAATCAAATCGATATCCTGCAGTTAAAGTCAGTTCTTTTAGATAATTTAGACTAAAAAATTTTGCTGGGTTTAAAATTAACTGAACGTATACACCCAGGTTATTAAAATTATCTTTTCCTTCTGTTCCTCCAGGATTTAAAGTTCTTATCCCTGTATTGGTAACTGTGTAATATTTTTGATGTTCATGATTATCAATGGTATAGTCAACACCAAATGATAAACTATTAATATCATCAAATAAGTACGATGAATTTATTGCAAAATCATACCCTTTATAACCTAAATCTCTTTCTATCCATGTATTAGGATCAGAATCATTATCAAGTATTTCATTTTTTAATGGATATCCTGCAACTCTGGCAAATGAAAAATCTGTAGAGAAACTGTCAAAAAATGTTTTGGAATAAGAGATTCTTTCATAAGAATTAAACAGGTTGATATGGTTGTTGTGGGTTAATGTACCCCAATCCATAAATTCTGTGGTTGAATTAATCTTTTGTTGATTAAAATCCAGCACGAGCTTACCAAAAGATTCTGTTTCATATTTAATTTTAAAGTATACAGATAATGGATTTGATTCATTTTGTTGTGCGAAATCGTCATTCGTAAATATCTTGCTACCAGGAACATTTTCTGGACTTATTCCAGAATAATCAAATTGTGAGTATGAACTTGCAAAAAGCAAGTCTAAATTATCACTTTTCCCACCCCAGACAGCATTAATGTTAAATATAGAATTGCGATTTACTTTCCCAAGGTTATGAGAGATTGAGTTTTCAATTTTTTTTCCGGTTTTAGTAATTATATTTATAACCCCTAAATAGGCATTTTTACCAAATATTGCAGAGTTAGGGCCTCTTATTATTTCAATTTTCTCAATTGCATCAATTGGAATTAGAGAAGCATCAAGGTAGTTGTCAGAATTTGACCTAAAAGCCATACTTTGCCCATCTATCATTACTTTAACTAATCGAGACCAACTTCTCATACCCCCATTAATTCCCCGAATACCCATGTTTGGTTGGAAATAATCTGTAATTACATCAAAACCGGCTACACTATTTAAGGCTTCAGAAACATTAGTATATCCTCTTTCTCTTAACTGAACATCGGAAATAACAGTTACAATAGATGGTGCATCAGTAATGTTCTGAGTATGTTTAACTGCAGAAACAACCTCAACATTCATAAGATCTTCTAAAGATAATTCAAACAGAGCTTTTGTTGCAGAAGTATCTATTTCCTGAGCTTTAACATTTACTGAATTTATTATAAGGATAAATAGTAAAGCTTTAAATATGTTTTTTAAAACTGAAATCATAACACTTTTATAATTCAAGAATCGTAATTTATGAAAAAATACCTTAAATCTTAAATTTTTGTATCTATTAATATTCTACTTAAGATGTCCCTTCTGTACAATTTCTGCAAATACTAATTTCTTCCCTACTTTTTAAAAGCAATTTTCTGAAATCTAAAAATTCGTTTGATTTCCACAATTGTAACGTATTTTCTTTAATAATGTTTCCAATTACATGATTGTTATTTTTATCAAAGCAACAAGGGATAACCTTTCCTTGCCATGTAACAACAATTGTGCTCCATATTCTAAAGCATTTGTTTTTCAATTTATGTTTTAGAATTAATTTACCATTTTGATTAACATATCTTGCATACTTTCTATTTGCCGGAATTAAATGCGTTTTATTAGAATCATAGATTTGGGCACTTTTAATTTCTAACTTATCAACGTAAAGGTTCTTACATAGTTTTTTTATTTCATCCAATTGATGCTCATTGTATTTAAATACCAGATATTGAATTCTGATTATTGGATATTTTAATTTATGTTTCTTTTTAAATTCAACGAGGTATTTAATACCTTCTAAAACTTTATTTAAATTACCACCTACGCGATATTTTTCATAAATTTCCTGCGTTGTTCCATCCAAAGAAATTATTATTTCTTTTAATCCTGAATTGATTATTTTATGAAAATTATCTTTATCAATATAATGTCCGTTCGTTGATAAGGTTGTGTATATTTTTTTTGATTCAGAATACCTAATCATTTTATAGATTTCTGGATTTAGAAATGGTTCTCCCTGAAAATAAAGCATTTGATAAATAACATAAGGTTCTAGATCATCGATAAGTGACTTATACAAGCCGAAATGCATTTTCCCTTTTGGAACCACTGATGTTTTATTTCCTGTTGGACATTCAGGACAGGAAAGATTACATAAATTGGTTGGTTCTGTTGTTAAACTAAATGGATAAGCCAGTACAATGGGTGACTTTAAAATATTAGATAAGAAATATCCAATATAAATCTTGGTTAGATTTAATATCTTTTTAAGACTTATGTATCTTAAGGGGATCATTATCATTTAAAAAGGCCGATTTAATCGGCCCATTGTATATTAATTTGTCTCTAGTATTTTGAAAAGCTCATCTAATTTTGGTGTAAGAATAATTTCTGTTCGTCTGTTTTTTCTTCTTGCATCAGGGGCTTTAGAATTAATTATTGGTTGATACTTACTTCTTCCAGCCGCAATGATCCTACTTCCTTCTATTTTCGAATTATTCATTAAAATTCTAACAATGGCTGTTGCTCTTTTAACGCTTAAGTCCCAATTATCCTTGATAGTAGATCCGGAAATGTATGGTACATCATCAGTATGACCTTCAACCATAATGTTTATATCAGTATTAACTTCTAATACTTCAGCAAGTTTTTTTAATGCACTTACTCCTTTTGGGTCTACATCAGTGCTTCCTGATTTGAATAATAACTGTTCATCAAGCGATACATAAACTTTTCCGTTTTTCATTTCTATGGCCAGTCCCATATCTGTAAACCCCAGTAAAGCTTTAGAAACAGTTTCTTTTAAAGCATTCACTACTGAATCTTTTTTATAAAGAATACTTTCCAATTCTACCAGACGAGCATTTTTTTCGTCAAGCTCTTTTTTAAATAGGTTCAGTTTATATTGTTCTGCTCGTAAGTTATCTTCAAGTTTTCTTAATTCATCTTCTTTTTCAATTAAACCAGATTGTGTATTCTGTAATTCTACCAGAAGTTTCTTTGTTTCGGAGATATTGCCAGTTAATAATTGATCTTGCGTACTTTGTAAGTCAGTGTATTGTCTGTTTAATTTATCATATTTTAAATTAATTGACCTTAATTTACTATCGCAATCTGCGCTGTCATTAAGTATGGCATCCATACGTTTATTTAAAACATCAACTTTTGATTTAAGCTCAGTGTTCTGTACAGTAAGGTTTTTATTTTCGTTCTTTACCAATTCAAGTTCATCTTCACATTTGTTGTTTTTTACCTGTAGTTCGTCGAATTGTTTTGTTGGAACACACTGTGAAAAAACGAAAATAGAAATTAGTAAAGCAGCAGTAAATTTAATTTTCGATTGCATATCAACTATTTTAGAAAGTAATTGTTAAATATATTAAAAAATAGATTAAAACAAAGATATAAAATATGTGTAGCTTTGTTGCGTTTATAGATAGTAAAATTTGTAGTATCTTTGCACTAATTTAAAAGATTGAGTTTCATTGGAGTATCTGAATAAAATATTATTTCCTGACGACTTAAAAAAGTTGGATTTAAATGATTTGCCAAAAGTTAGTCAAGAACTGAGGCAATTTATAATTGATATTGTATCATCAAATCCGGGTCATTTTGGTGCAAGCTTAGGGGTTGTGGAGTTAACAGTGGCTTTACATTATATATTTGATACTCCAAAAGATAGAATAGTTTGGGATGTTGGACACCAGGCTTACGGACACAAAATCTTAACGGGTAGAAGAGATACTTTTTATACTAATAGAAAGCTTGGCGGCATAAGTGGTTTTCCAAAACCTACAGAAAGTGAATACGATGCATTTGGGGTAGGGCATTCTTCTACATCTATTTCAGCAGCATTAGGTATCGCTAAAGCTGCCAAATTAAAAAAAGAAGAAGACAAGCAGGTTGTTGCAATTATTGGTGATGGATCAATGACTGCCGGATTAGCTTTCGAAGGATTAAATAATGCAGCAATTGAAAAAACAAACCTTTTAGTCATATTAAATGATAACAATATGGCTATTGACCCAAATGTGGGTGCTTTAAAAGAGTATCTTCTAGACATTACCACATCTAAAACATATAACAAATTTAAGGATGATGTGTGGAATATGTTGGGATATCTAAACAAACTTGGACATAATTACAGGAGTTTAGCACAAAAAATTGATAACGCAATTAAATCCTTTTTACTTAAGCAAAGTAATTTATTTGAATCACTTAATTTTAGATATTTTGGACCAGTTGATGGGCACGATGTTGTTTATTTAGCTAAAATTTTGAAAGACCTTAAAGAGATTAAAGGACCTAAATTATTACATGTTGTTACCCAAAAAGGAAAGGGTTTTAAACAAGCAGAACTGGACCAGACCGCATGGCATGCACCTGGTAAATTTGATAAAACAACTGGTGAAATATTTAAAATCAAATCAGATAAGCCTATAGCTCCCAAATATCAGGATGTATTTGGGCTCACAATAGTAGAACTGGCAAAACAAAATGAGAAAATTGTTGGGATAACACCTGCCATGCCAACAGGATGCTCCTTAAATATTATGATGCAGGAAATGCCGGAACGCACTTTCGATGTTGGCATTGCAGAACAGCACGCTGTTACTTTCTCGGCTGGCTTATCAATTGAAGGGATGCTGCCATTTTGCAATATCTATTCGTCGTTTATGCAACGTGCCTACGATCAGGTAATTCATGATGTGGCAATTCAGAATCTGAATGTAGTCTTTTGTTTAGACAGAGGTGGATTGGTTGGCGAAGATGGAGCAACTCATCATGGAGTTTATGATTTGGCTTATATGCGAAGCATTCCGAACATGATTGTTTCAGCACCAATGAACGAAGAAGAGTTGAGAAATTTAATGTTTACAGCCCAGCTTGACAATAAAGGTCCATTTTCAATCCGGTACCCACGAGGCAGAGGAGTAATGCCCCATTGGAGAACCGAGATGAAAGAAATCCCAGTTGGCAAAGGGCGTTTAATAAGAAAAGGTTCTGATATTGCAATTCTTTCAATAGGGCATGTAGGTAATTATGCTATTGAAGCTTCGAAAGAGTTAGCAAAGAAAAGGATTGACATAGCACATTTTGATATGCGTTTTGCCAAACCTGTTGATGAGCAAATCTTACATGAGGTAGGTAAGAACTTTAAAGCAATTATTACTATCGAAGATGGAACAATAGTAGGTGGTTTTGGAAGTGCAGTGTTAGAATTTATGAATGATCATGGATATAATCCGGTAATAAAAAGATTAGGAGTTCCGGATAAGTTTATTGATCATGGCACACCACAAGAATTACATAAAGAGTGTGGTTTTGATGTTGAGGGTATTATCAAAACAGCACAATCGTTAGCTAAACCAAATATATTGTCAAATGTAGGATAGTTTTTCAGTTAAAATTTTGTGTATATCAAACTATTCTATATTTTTGCTATTCCAAATATGCCTGGATGGCGGAATTGGTAGACGCGCTGGTCTCAAACACCAGTGAACGCA
>CAZPMA010000078.1:0-15275 GCA_964587535.1 uncultured Bacteroidales bacterium | reverse complement strand
ATCTTAACAACCTTGAATTCCATCGTTTTTTCTACGTAAACATCATAGTCGCGGATAGGTTTAACATCAATTTGAGAACCAGGTAAGAATGCTTCTATACCAAATACGTCAACGATCATACCACCTTTAGTTCTGCACTTAATAAAACCTTTGATAATTTCATCTTTTTCAAGAGCTTCATTAACACGATCCCAAGAACGTAATGCTCTTGCTTTTTTATGAGAAAGTACTAATTGACCATCTTTGTCTTCTTGACTTTCAACATAAACTTCAACCTTGTCACCAACCTTTAACTCAGGATTGTAACGAAATTCGTTTAAACTAACAACACCTTCAGATTTGTAACCAATATTGATTACCACTTCGCGTTTTGTCATTGACACAACAGAACCATCAATTACTTCGTTTTCAGTAATTGTTGATAATGTTTGATCATACATTTTTTCAAATGCTTCATGATCTTTTGATTTAATAACATCATTGTCATTGGATAAATTATCCCAATCAAAATCATCAGATGGAGTCGCAAAATTTAAAATAGACTTTTCTTCCTTCATTTCTACTTTTGCAGCTTCTTCCACTTTCACATTTTCTTGCTGTTCAACATTCTCTGCTTGCTCAACAGGCTTGTTCACTTCTTTTTCAGTCATTTAAGTAATTTAATTTAAAATTTAATAAGTTAGACATTATATTGACTAATATGAGAGTGCAAAAGTATAATTTTTATTTAATTAATTAAAAATAAAGATACTAAAAAATATAGATATTAATCAAATCAAAATTTGCGCATCCCTTCACATTATATATATCATTTAATTTCAAGCTATTAACTCAATTTTTGGATTTCATTCTTTAATTTCTCTCTATCAATAGGTTTGAGGAAATAGTTATAAACTCCCACTTCATTCAGTTCATTTCTTAAAATATCATCATCCATTCCTGATACTATTATAATTGGAATATGCTTAGGCTTTGTAGCTTCAGACAATTCAGTAATAAACTCAGTTCCATTCTTTCCAGGTATATTTAAATCGGTTATGATTATATCGGGAGATGAGCTGCTGTTTATAAGGTCAAATGCTTGTTTTGCATTCTCAACCATCAACAACTCGTAATTAGCACAAAAAAGTTTATGAATTATTTTTTTATAAATCAGATCATCATCAATGACCAATATGCGCTTCCTCATTAATTGTTTTTATTAAGCAAGTTTATATGTGTTTAATTAAATATAATCAAGGCGCAAAAATAATTTAATCTTTTCATTTTCATACTATTTTCATAGTAAAGTTAGAATAAAAAACGCTGTTAATTAGGTTATTAATAAGATTAGTACAAATAAGTATTTTTATAATTTTTTAAAAAATGATATAATAATATAGTCATTTGTTTTAACTTTACTTTCATATGAAAAAAATATTAGTTACAGGTGGTGCCGGTTTTATAGGATCTCATTTATGTGAAAGATTATTAAATGATGGTAATGAAGTTATTTGCCTTGACAATTATTTTACAGGCACTAAAGAGAACATTATTCATCTATTAGATAAACCATATTTTGAATTAGTGCGTCATGATGTTACTATGCCATATTTTGTTGAAGTTGATGAAATTTACAATCTTGCTTGTCCTGCATCTCCTATTCATTATCAATATAATCCCATTAAGACAATAAAAACTTCTGTAATGGGTGCAATAAACATGTTAGGTTTAGCGAAAAGAATCAAAGCAAAAATTTTACAAGCATCCACCAGTGAAATTTATGGTGATCCTTTAATCCATCCACAAACAGAAGATTACTGGGGAAATTGCAATCCAATTGGCTCCAGATCGTGCTATGATGAAGGGAAACGTTGTGCAGAATCTCTTTTCATTAATTATCATCAACAAAATAATGTAAAAATTAAAATTGCCAGGATTTTTAATACTTATGGTCCTAAAATGAGTATGAATGACGGTCGCGTAATCTCTAATTTTATCGTCCAGGCTCTTAAAAATGAAGATATTACTATTTATGGAGACGGGAAGCAAACCAGAAGCTTTCAGTATGTTGATGATTTAGTCGAAGGATTAATCCGATTAATGAATACAGATAATAAAATTATTGGCCCGGTAAATATTGGAAATCCAAAGGAGTTTACTGTACTTGAACTGGCTAATAAGATAAAAGAACAAACAAGTTCAACATCAAAGTTAGTATTTAACGATTTACCAGAGGATGATCCATTGCAAAGACAACCAGATATTAGTTTAGCTAAAAAACTTTTAAACAATTGGGAGCCTAAAATTAATCTGCACGATGGATTAAAATATACTATTGATTATTTTAAAGAATTAATGTAAACATGGAAGTTTTAAAAACAGATTTTCAAGATTTAGTTGTTATAAAACCAGGAATATTCGAAGATGAAAGAGGATATTTTTATGAAAGTTTCAATAAGCAAAAATATGATAATGCTATTGGGGATATTCAATTTATTCAAGATAACCAATCAAAATCTTTAAGAAATACAATCAGGGGATTGCATTACCAGTTGGCACCTTATGCGCAGTCAAAATTAGTAAGAGTTTTACATGGCACTATCTTAGATGTAGTTGTTGATATTAGAAAAAACTCCCCTACGTATGGAAAGCATTTAAGCATTGAGCTTAGTAACGAAAATAAATTGCAATTGTTTGTACCAAAAGGATTTGCGCACGGATTCTCTGTTTTAAGTGACTCAGCTATCGTTTTTTATAAAACGGACAACTACTATCATCCGGATTCTGAACGCGGAATAAATTTTAACGATCTGGAATTAAATATTGATTGGAAAGTAAATATTAAAGATGCTGTAGTTTCTGCAAAAGATAAAGTATTGACATCATTTAAAGAAGCAGAGAAAAATTTTAATTTTTAATATGAAAATACTTGTAACAGGAGCTAATGGACAATTAGGCTCTGAATTAAAATACCTAACAAAAAAGAAGGTAAAATCCTTTATTAAAGGCGTAAATTTTACTTTTATTGATATTAAAAATTTGGATTTAGGAAACTCTGAAGCAGTTAAGGAATATTTTACCAGCAATACTTTCGATTATATTATTAATTGTGCAGCATACACCGCCGTAGACAAAGCAGAAACCGAAAAAGATTTAGCATATTTAATTAATTCCGTGAGTGTTAAAAACATTGTAAGTACCCTTACTGAAAAAACAAAATTTATTCATATCTCCACAGATTATGTTTTTAATGGGCAAAGTTATTCACCCTATACTGAAGAAATGCAAACCAATCCAAAATCAGTTTATGGTATGTCAAAGCTCATGGGTGAAAGTGAAGCCTTAAAACATGAAAAAACAATCATTATCAGAACATCCTGGTTATACTCAAAACATGGGAATAACTTTGTTAAAACAATTCATAAATTATCTAAAGAAAAAGAAGAGCTTAAAGTAGTTTTTGATCAAATTGGCAACCCTACATATGCTCGCGATCTGGCTAAAGCAATAATTGAGATTCTGGATTTTTCAATAAAAACTGAAGATTTTAAAAGTGGTATTTACCATTTTTCAAATGAAGGTGTTTGCAGTTGGTACGACTTAGCAAAAGAGATTATTAATTTAAATAATTCGAATTGCTCTATCATGGCTATTGAAACTAAAGATTACCCCACGCCGGCGACAAGACCTTTTTATAGTGTTTTAAATAAAAGTAAGATTAAATCAGAATTTAACATAACTATTCCGCATTGGAAGGATAGTCTAATAAATTTCTTTAAAGAGTTTAAAGGCTAATAAAAACATTACTTCCATATTTCTGTTACTTTTTTGTAACTTTATAGATCATACAACAAATTACAAAAATGAAAGATCAAGAATTACTACAATTAGTTCATAATAAAGCTAATCAGTGGCTAAATTCAAATATCGATGCCACATCGAAAAAAGAAATTGAATATCTAAAATCAGATGAACACGAATTAATTGAATCTTTTTATAAAGATCTTGAATTTGGCACTGGTGGTTTGCGTGGAATTATGGGTATAGGTACTAACAGGATGAATATTTACACAGTTGGAATGGCTACCCAGGGACTTTGTAATTATTTAAAAACCCAATTCACCAATAAAAAAATCAAAGTTGCAATTGCTTATGATTCAAGAAATAACAGTCGTTTATTCGCAGAGAAAACCGCTAGTGTATTTTCCGCTAATGGGATAAAAGCCTATCTATTTGATGATTTAAGACCTACGCCTGAACTATCCTTTGCAATTCGAGAATTAAAATGCCAAAGTGGAGTTGTTGTTACCGCTTCGCACAACCCTAAAGAATATAATGGATATAAAGTTTACTGGGAAGATGGCGGGCAAATTATCAGTCCACACGATAAAAACATTATAGCTGAAGTCCAAAAAATAAAGAATATAGATGAAATAAAATTTGATGATAGTCTTAAACTTGTTGAATTTATTGGGAGTACGATTGATGATATTTACATCAAGGAAATTTCAAAATTATCTTTAAATAAAGATATCATAAAGAAACAAAAAGACTTAAAAATTGTCTATACTCCTATTCATGGTACTGGTGTAAATCTTGTTCCTTCTGCATTAAAAAAGATTGGATTTGAAAATATTACAGTTTTGGAAGAACAGCAAGAACCTGATGGAAATTTTCCTACTGTTAAATCACCAAACCCCGAAGAGCCTGCTGCACTTGAATTAGCTTTAAAGAAGGCAAAAGAAATAGATGCCGATATAGTTATGGCTACTGATCCGGATGCAGACCGTGTTGGAATAGCAATTAAGGCAAACAATAATGAATTTATTCTATTAAATGGAAATCAAGTAGCAGCCTTATTATTGGACTATTTAATTAATCAATGGAAAGAACAAGGCAAGCTTAAAGGAAAAGAATATATTGTTAAGACAATTGTTACCAGTGAAATATTAAAAGAGATTGCTGATAAATTTAAAGTAGAATGTTTTGATGTTTTAACAGGATTTAAGTATATCGCTGATATCATAAATAAGAATTTTGGCAAAAAGAAATTTATTGGTGGTGGTGAAGAAAGCTATGGATACCTCGCGGGTGAATTTGTACGCGACAAAGATGCAGTGATGTCTTGTGCTTTAATTGCTGAAGTTGCTGCATTTGTAAAAAATCAAAACATCACATTATATGAAAAATTAATTCAAATTTATCACGAATACGGATTTTATAAAGAAAAGCTTATTTCAATTGTTAGAAAAGGAAAATCGGGAGCTGAAGAAATTCAAAAAATGATGGACAACTTCAGAAATAATCCCCCAGAAACAATTAACAACTCGAATGTTATGTTAATTCATGATTTCTTAAAACAAAAAACAATAGATCAAATTAGTCATTTACGATACGAGATTAATCTACCAAAATCGAATGTTTTACAGTTTATCCTAAAAGATGGTTCAAAGATATCGGTTAGACCTTCTGGTACCGAACCTAAAATTAAATTCTATATCAGTGTAAATGAAAAATTAGAAACTACTGATGATTATGAAAAAGTAAATGCCATTTTAGATAAACGTATAGAAAAAATTACCAAAGCTTTAAATATTAACTAACACCTAATAAACTATTAACTTATACGATGAAATCACACAGAAAAGAAGTTTGGTTTAACACCAACCGAAGAAGAGAATTTGTAAATATTACACCAGTTGTTGAAGATGAGCTGGCAAAAAGTGGAATTAAAGAAGGATTAGTCCTTGTAAATGCGATGCACATAACAAGCAGTGTATTTATAAATGACGACGAATCTGGTTTACTTGAAGATTTTGAGAAATGGTTAGAAGGTTTAGCTCCTGAAAAACCTTATGATCAATACAAGCATAATTATGCAGAAGATAATGCTGATGCGCACTTAAAAAGAACCGTTATGGGACGCGAAGTGGTTGTTGCAATTACGGATGGGAAACTTGATTTTGGACCCTGGGAACAAATCTTTTACGGTGAATTTGACGGAAAAAGACGCAAACGAATTCTGATTAAGATTATTGGGGAGTAATTCAATTATCAATTATCAATTATCAAAGAACAATGTTCAAAAAGCCAAGTTCAAAATTTGAAATCTGAAATCTGAAATTTGAAATTTGAAATCTGAAATTTGAAATCTGAAATTTGAAATCTGAAATTTGAAATTTGAAGTTTGGAATCTAAATCATAAACTTTTTAAGCAATCGTGTGTTAAATTAATATGTCACATGGTCACCATCATAATGAGCCAAATAAAAAAAACCTGCTATTCACTGTATTTTTAAATGCAAGCATAACATTAGCAGAGTTTATCGGTGGCATTCTATCCAATAGTTTAGCCTTACTTTCAGATGCAGTTCATAATTTAAGTGACACAATGGCCATAGCTATTAGTTATGTTGCCATGTTAATTGGGAAAAAGGATTCAAATACAAGAAATACTTTTGGATATAAGCGCATTGAGATATTAGCGGCATTATTCAATGCTGTAGTATTAATTGTTATCTCGGTATACCTATTTTATGAAGCATATCAGCGTTTTTTAAATCCGGAGCCCATAAAAAGCAGATTAATGTTTATAGTTGCAGCTATTGGCTTTTTAGGAAATATCTTTTCAGTATTACTTCTTCATAAAGATTCCACACACAACTTAAATATTAAGGCTGCATATTTACATTTAATGGGCGATACATTTTCTTCTATAGGTGTAATAATTGGTTCAATATTAATTTATTACTATAATATTCCCTGGATTGACCCTTTACTTACAGTAATAATTGGTGCTGTTATCATAAAAGCAACGTATGGAATAATTAAAGAAACAGTTGAGATTTTAATGCAAGCCAGTCCGGCAAATTTAAATCTTAAAGAAATAAAAACAGAATTAGAGAAACTACCCGACATTAATAATATACATCATATACATGTATGGCGTTTATCAGATAACATTATACATTTTCAATGTCATGCTGATTTACAAGAAGATAAATCAATTTCGGAAGTTGATAAAGTTAGAATTGAGATGGAGAATATCCTACATCGAAAATTTGACATTGATCATATCACCATTCAAATGGAGATAAACTCATGCCATTCAAAATCAACAATAACACAAGCTGATTAGTCTTGGTCATGAAAGAATTTCTTATTAAAATTTACCAAATAAAGCTTTTCTGTTGGTCGGGTAAATGCAGTATACAGCCATCGTAGATATTCTTTGTCCATCATCTCATCGGTTAAATACCCATGATCGATAAAAACATTTTTCCATTGTCCCCCTTGCGCTTTATGGCATGTTATGGCATAAGCAAATTTTACTTGCAGAGCATTAAAAAATTCGTCCTTCTTTACTCCTTCGTACTGTTTTTTGCGAGTTTTTTCATTCTTATAATCTTCTAAAACATTATAGAACAATTGCTTATTATTGTCGCTACTTAATGCCGCCGAGTTTATATCCAAAGTATCAAGAATAATTTTACAACTAATCTCCAGGTTATCATAATCGATTAATTTCAATACCACATCTGCAAATCTGAAACCATATTGCTCCTGGTATTTTTTTATTTCAACTACTTCTGCAATATCACCATTGGCAATAAAATCCAATTTCTCATTTTCGTCAATCCAGAAATAATTATTTTTAACTACCATCAATAAATCGCCCACTGCAATTTCTTCTTCGCGCCACAAAATCTGACTTCTAATACCTTTATTGTATTGATTTGCTCTTTTGTTGGATCGTGTAATAATAATCGTGTCTTCATGACCATATTTATCATACGAATCACTAATCGCTTCAATTAAATCGCTACCAGCAATTCTCTCAATATCAATTCTACTTTCCATTTCCAAAGCAGGAAAATGAAATTCGCCAGATGCAATTTGATTTCGAATATTTGTTGCATTAAACAATATACCTGAATCAGCAGATTGGCGCACGACTTCTTTTAAAGTATATTCAATTACATCCAAATCGAACTGTTTAAGCTGCTCAGCACTTAATGCAGGGCTCACATCCAGTCCAACGGGCGGAAGCTGGGCAGTATCACCTATTAAAATTAGCTTACATCCTTTTGAATTATAAACATAGTTAATAAGATCGCTTAATAATTTTCCGGTACCAAAAATCGATATTTCATTCGACTGATTTGAGATCATTGATGCTTCATCAACAATAAAAAAAGTATTTGAATGTAAATTTTTATCTAAAACAAACTCGCCAAATCCATCTTTTGATGATTTCTGACGATATATTTTTTTGTGAATTGTAAATGCACTTTTTTTTGCGTATGATGATAAAACTTTAGCTGCTCTGCCTGTTGGAGCCAACAATATAGACTTTATACCTAATTTTCTAAATGCCTTAACCAGAGCGCTTACGACAGTGGTTTTTCCTGTTCCGGCATATCCCTTAATAATAAATACCTTAGCCTGATCGTTTTCCATAATAAAACCCGATAAACCATCAATAATTTCGTCTTGATCATTAGTAGGTTTAAACTCAAGTTTTTGAAGAATGATATCTTTTATGTGATCGGCTAACATTTTTCGTTAAATAATGTGTAATTTAAATTTAAAATTTAATTTTTTCTTATAAATTTGCAGACAAACATATAAAATTAAATTAAGTAAAATGAAAAAAATAATTCAAATCGTTTTAGCAATATTAATTGTTGTTTTAGCATATGCAATTTGGGAAAGCATTCAAAAACCAATTCGTTTTAACAAAGAAAAAGATCAAAGATATGCTGCAACAATTCAACGTTTAAAAGACATTAGAACAGCTCAGTTAGCTTATAAAAATGAGTATGGTAAGTTTACTGCAAGTTTTGACACTTTAATTAATTTCGTAAAGCATGACTCAATGAAATTAGTTAGAGCTGTAGGTAGTATACCTGATGAATTATTAGAACAAGGATGGACTGAAGAAATTGCAGTTAAAGAAGGTATAATTATTCGTGATACAATTAAAAGAGCCATTAAAGATACCTTGTTTGCACCAAACTTCAATGCTGATCTTCTATGGCAAGTTCCATTTACTGAGAATGATTCTTTTGAAATGGCAACAGCAATATTAGTTGTATCTAAATTAAATGTAAATGTTTTTGAAGCAAAAGTTCATAATGATATTCTTTTACATGGTATGGATGAGCAATTAGTAATTAACCTTAATGATCTAATGGAAAATGCTAATAACTTCCCTGGAGTAAAGGTTGGTGACATTGTTGAGCCTAACAATAATGCAGGAAACTGGGAATAATAACACATCCATTTATGCATGATTTTGCTTTTATTGACGAAACATTCGATTTAAATTTAACACAATCATATAAACTGTCCATTCAAGTTAACTTGAATGGACTTTCTTTTTGTGTACTTGACCCTGTTCAAAACAAGTATATATCTTTGGTAAATTTTAAGTTTAATTTTGACGAGTTTAATGATTATCTAAATAAGCTAGAAGATTTATTAAATAATGATAAATTATTAAAACTTAATTATAAGTCAGTAAAACTAGTATGGGTATCAAATCATAATAATTTAATTCCAAATAAATTATTCGACCTAAGCTATATTAAAGATCATTTCGAATTTATCCATAAAATGGATGATTTGGATGAATTACATTACAATGATATTTCAATCATCGAGTCGAAAAGTGTATTTACCTTACCTAGTCAGGTAGCAAATATTTTTATCAGAAAATATCCAAACATTCATTTTTATAATCAGCAAACTCCATTTATAGATCATATTTTAAAGAAATACCATTCTACAACTAATAAAATGTTTATTAGTATAAATAAGGATTTTATAGATACTGCAATTACTAAAAATGGGAAGCTATTGCTTTATAATAATTTTCAACACAAAAGTGATATGGATATTATCTATTTTGTTATGAATATTTACAATCAATATAAGAACCAAACCGGCAATACAGAAGTTTTTATAAGTGGATCAATTCATAAAACAAGTGAACTTTATAATAACATAATAAAGTTTATCCCTCAGCTAAAATTTGATAAACCGGGTGGTGAGTTTAGCTTTAGTTACACTTATAATAAATTACCAAAACACAGATATATCAACTTATTTAACTTAAACAATTGCGAATAGTAAGTGGTAAATATAAAGGAAGGATGATTCATCCGCCAAAAAACTTTAAAGCAAGACCAACCACTGATTTTGCCAAAGAAAACCTATTTAATATTTTAAATAACAACTTTGATTTTTCTGAACTTTCGGTACTGGATTTATTTTCCGGAACAGGAAGTATATCCTATGAATTTGCTTCGCGTGAATGTATTTCTGTAATATCAGTAGAAAGTAATTTTAAACACCAGGCTTTTATAAAAAAAACAATCGAAGAATTTGGTATGGGCCAGATAAAATCGATAAAATCTGATGTTTTTAGGTATGTAAAAACGTGTAAAGATAAGTTTGATATAGTGTTTGCTGACCCACCTTATGATTTAAAAGAAATTGAATCCATTCCTGAATTTATTTTTGAGCACAATATTTTAAAGGATTCGGGCTGGTTAATTATTGAACATGGCGATAAAACTAATTTTGGCCGACATCCCAACTTTATTGAGTTAAGAAAGTATGGTGGTGTAAATTTCAGTATTTTTGAGACTTACAAAAAGGGCTAAAAAAAAATTCATTTTTTGCGATTTTTTTCCCTAAAACCTTTGGTAGATAAAAATATTAATCTATTTTTGCAACGCAATTAAGCAAACGGTTCGGTAGTTCAGCCTGGTTAGAATACATGCCTGTCACGCATGGGGTCGCGGGTTCGAGTCCCGTCCGGACCGCAAAAAGGAAGCTATTTAGCTTCCTTTTTTTGTTTAGATTCTCTTTATTTCTATCATTTTTACTAAATAATTTAATACTTCAAAGTCTTTTATTTATATTTGCACATATTTTAATACATAGATATGGAATTTAAGAAATTAGAAATAAAGCACGAAGTTCCTTGGATAAAGAGAATTTTAAAATCATCTCACTTTAAGAAAAGCATGTTATTTATATTAATTGGTGCTGTAGCTGGCCTAATTTTTACATTGATTGTAGAACGAAACAACCTGGAAACTTTAAATAACAGAGATCTGTTTACAAATTTATTTACCGGAGCTTTTATTGGTTTCTTTTTAACAAACAGCCCATGTGCAAGAAATAAATGTTAAAGTAAATTTTCAGATATAAATAACCCTATTTGAGCTAATAAATTACCACCTTGTATATGGTTTTATTAATAACATGGAATTGTAGTACTTATTATCTCCTGTTATTTCTTCTCCTAACCAATCTGGTTTTTCAAATATCTCATTTTCAGAACATAATTCTATTTCAGCTACAATCAATCCTTGATTTTCACCATAAAATTCATCTACTTCGAAAGTATGACTACCAACTTCTACTAAATAGCGCGTTTTATCAATAAATCCTGGTTCACAAATATTAAATAGTTCTTGTGCTTCTTTTACGGAAATTTCCATTTCCCATTCATAACGAGACATTCCTGATTCACTGCCAATACCTTTAATTGTGATAAAGCCTTTTTCACCTTTTATTCTAACACGCACATTACGTTCTGGAACAGACGACAAATATGCTTGTTTAATTCTAATTTCTTTTTTTGCTAAGTTTTTAAATTCACCACTTACTAAAAACTTACGTTCTATTTCTTGAGTCATAAAACAAATTTGTGGAGTTTATTTAGGGTTAATTGAATATCTATGTCATTTGCTAGTTAAAAAATTATTCATCAATAAGAATAAAATTAAAAGGTATATCTATAGCTTCAGACATAATGTGCCCTTCTTCTAATAAATCGTCATCGTCGGATGGATAGTGCCAATTGACAATCACATTAACGCCCTGTTTAATTATTTTCTTAAATTTCTCTAAGAGTTCATAAAGAATTTTTGCTGTGGCAGTATTAAAATAAGTAAACTTAAAATCAATTACCAGCTCTTTTACAACTTTTGATTTTACTTTAGCTTTTTCAAAATTATCTATAAATTCAAATATTGGTTTATAAAACTCAATAGCATTCGCAGGTTTAGAAACTTTTAAGAATGTAAGTGTATTATTCTCAATATCAAAATTGATTTCAGGAGTAAAAGTAGTAGCTTCTATTTTAAGTGAATTCATTGATCAAATTATTACTTTTTGCATATTCTATATACGCAAAAGTTACAAATTGTTTACAAAACTGTCAATGAAAAAATTAACATTTGGTATAAAACACACTAAATCAAAATAATAAAATATAGAAGCAATTCAGTACCTATATTAAATAAACTTTTTCCCTAAAAATTCCTGGAATTTATCTTTATACTGATCACTTACAGGAATATATGTTTTAACAAAGCAATTACACTGATTATTTACTTCTGACACCTTATCGTATTTATTATTTTCGAAAAGAATAAGAGGAATTAGATCAAAGGAACATATGAATTTAGTATCTACCCGATTCATTAGTTTTACCTTATCCATTTCGGATAATGAAATTGGATTAAAACTTTTTATTATAAATTCTGTAACACTCATGATTCCAATTATTATTACTTTTTAAAGCAATATTATAACCGGAATCATCGAAATGAAAATCAAATCAATGTTTGGGATTTTTTTTCTATCGGAAAAGGAAATTTTACCTACGAACTAAAATGAATAATAAAAACTTATGAGTTATTTAGAAATAGCAGATTTTATTAAATCTATTAATACAGACTTATCCTTCTGAATTAAATACAAAATCATATTCATTACACTGGTTTTATTAATACCCAGGTCTTTTTCCAGGTCTTCTAATAACTCATAATTTGGTTTTGTGAGCCTAAAACCAGTATGTATTTTTTGTTCGCTGCTATCTTCTTTTTTAACAGACATGAGCTCTGATTTTAAAATTAAATACCCCATATCCGGTTTCTTTATCGAACATGGCTATTCTACCTGTAGTAAATGATTTAGCATAAAACAGCTTCTTTTCTACTTTAAATACAATACAAATTGAGTTATTTACATACACAAAGTTACCAACCCTAACCTGCTTTAAATTATTAGGAAAAACTCCAAATGTACTTTTAAGCTTATTATACTCTTCGTTTATGGCTTGCATTTTTGCTAAATCACCCCCTTTGTCAGGATGATAAACCAATGAAAGCTGGCGGTACCTTGATTTAAGGTCTGTTTTCTGTTTTACATCTAAAAAGTAGGTCATAATGAAAAAGTTTACACCAAATATACAACATTGTTTTACATTGTACAACAATTTTAATCTCTTTTTCGTATAGAATTTAATAAAAAAAACCCGAAACAAAGTTTCGGGTTCAGTAATTTATTAAGTTATTTTAATTTTTCTTTGATGGAATTATATATGTTCCTGCAATAGCAACAATTAATGCTACAAAGAACGTTAACAACCTTGCAGTTATTTTTTCGTCCATCCCTGATTGTATCCATATTATTGAGAATAATAAACCAGAAATTATGGTTAACAGCACAGCTCTGCCATGATATTTTTTCCAGAATAAGGTTAATAAAATTACTACAGAAAAAGTACCTCCGATACCTGCCCAAACATAGCTCACTAATGTAAAGATATAATCAGATGGTGCTACGTAGGCAATAATTAATGCAATTATTGCCAAAACAGCAGTTACAAATCGATGTCTTACTAATTTACTTTTACCAGTTTTTGGTTCTCCTAAAATATTCTCAGAAAACTCTGTTGCAGATAAGATCAATAAAGAATCGGCTGTTGAAATCATTGCAGCAATTGCCCCGGTTATTAATATAGCAGCAACTGCTGGTGGAAATATTTCAAGTAGCACTGCAGGCATCACATACTCTCTATCGACTAGACCAGTAGGACCAAAAATAGCGATTCCCAACCAACCAATGGTTAAAGCACCAATATAAGCGATAACTGTCCATACGATACCAACATTTCTTGCTTTTTTTGCTTGCTTAGGATCACGAATAGCCATAAAACGCATACTTAATTGTGGCTGACCACCTAAATAGCCAAAGAACCAGCTAAACCCACCGACAATAGCAATTCCGGCAACAAAGCCGGTAAATGATCCTGTTAAAGATGTATATTCAGGTCCTGCCAGTGTTAATGCTTCAGTAATATTACTTGCAAATAACTCCGGATGATTGGATACATAAATTAAACCAACGATCGGCCCTACAACAAGTGTTGCAATCATTACAATTGCCTGCACAACATCTGTATAAACAACACTTCTAAAACCACCATAAATGGTATAAGGAATTATTATACCTGCTGTAATGAGCATTCCATATTGTGGTTTCAAATCAAACATCGTAAATAATGTTTTACCACCACCTAAAAACTGAGCTCCCACATAAAAGAAAAAGAAAAATACAATGGTAAAACTACCTACAATTCGAATCCATTTTCCGGTTTCTCCATGTCGTTTAGCTATGTAATCTGTAAATGTATCCACTTCATATTTTTCGGCTTCATCGCGCAAGCGCCATGAAATTAAGGCCCATGCAGTAATTATACCTGCTACACATCCAATTGCCGTCCATATTTCCAATAATCCTGTGGCATATGCAGCTCCGGGCAAACCCAACAAAGCCCATGAAGATTCTCCCGTAGCTCTTTCAGACAAAGCAGCCACCCATCCGGGCAAATTACGACCTGCAATGGCAAAATCTGAACTATTTTTAACTTTTCTCCCTTGATAAACTCCCCATAAAATTAAGAGAGTCATATACGTTATCATTACCACTAAGAGTTGTACATTGTAATCCATAGTATTTTAGGTTTATAATTGTTAAGAGTGAGTACTAAGATAATATTTTTTTAGATTTTAGCCATTAGCCTTTAGTTATTAGAATTTCATTCCAGAATTATTATCTTTAAGCTCTAAAAATAATTATTACCATGAAAAATTTAATATTATTATTACTAAGCTTTATTGTTTTTTATTCTTGCACACCTACTCAGCAGGATCAAGTAAAAGAAAAGCATCCATCAGAGGTAATTAAAGAAATTAATGTTGTAAATAATGGCAATGTTAATTTTGATAATTACTTTATAAACAAAACAATGCGTGTGGATTATTTCCATACCGGCAATTCTGAAACAGAACATTTTGCTGTGGATAAAATTTTATCAGATGGTAAATGGTATGGAAGTAAAAAGGTTTTAATCGATGAATTGGAATTAGGCTATTTTTTCCTTGAAGTAATTGATCAGGAAACAAAAACTTTACTTTATTCACGTG
>CAZPMA010000077.1:0-15454 GCA_964587535.1 uncultured Bacteroidales bacterium | reverse complement strand
AATTCATTACTTTATGTAATGGCTGGACTGTATGCAAAAGAAAAGAAACTTGATGATTGTTTACTTTTAAATGAAAAAGGAAATATTATAGAAGGTATCAGTTCAAACATTTTTTTAATCAAAGGGTGTAATTTAATAACTCCATCTCTTAAAGAAGGACCTGTTGCGGGAATTATGAGAAAACAGATTCTTAGATTAGCCGATGAAGTTGGATTTAAGATTAATCATGAATCATCTTTAACACAAACTCAACTTTTAAATGCAGATGAAGTATTTTTAACAAATAGCATTAATGGTATAAGATGGGTTTCGGCATATAAAGAAAAACGCTACTTTAACAGTAACGTAAAAAAGATCATAGATCAATTAAATATGATTGCTTTTAAGAATTAATTCATTGCAGGATTCTCGAATTAATTCATTGCAGGATTCTCGGGAAAGTTTGACCATATCTTATACTTCTTCCCAAGGTTTTCCAGTGTTTTTTTCCAAATATTTTTATCTGCAAACATTAATTTCTTAGGATCAACCTCAGCAACTATCCATGCATTTTCTGCTATCTCATCTTCCAATTGATTCGGGCTCCATCCTGAATATCCTAAAAAGAATCTTACCTGATCTTTTTTTACCATTCCTTCGCCAATCAATTCTTTTAATACATCAAAATCGCCTCCCCAGTAAATATTATCAATTACATGCACAGAATCAGGTACTAAATTACCAAGGGTATGCAAAAAGTGAACTGTATCTTTAGCAACCGGCCCCCCTACATAAACTTCTGCTTCAAAATCAGGAAAATCTGCTAATATTTCATTTAATGGAATTTCTATCGGTTTATTTAAAACAAAACCCACAGCACCCTGATCTGAATGCTCAGTAATTAAAATAACCGATCTTTTAAAATAAGCATCAGATAATAGAGGCTCAGAAATAAGTATTCTTCCCTGCTGCGGGACCAGATTTTCATGATTAATATTCAGAAAATCAAAATTTAAATACCTTCCCATGATTCAAATATTATAGTTACAAAATAACAAATTTTTCGCTATTTTCAAAATATACAATCAATTAATAATCTAGTTATCAGAATAATCAATATTATATTTTTGTATTTTTAAAGACTTAACTCCATAATATTTGATCCATTCTTAAACCAATTTTCAAGTATGCTGTCAAAAAAAAGTATTTTAACCATTTTTTTCTCTATTTTAGAGATGTAATTTTTAATAATTTAGTTGCTAATGAATTCATCAATAAAAAAGATATTTACATTTTTAATTTTTATTTTTCTTATCAATTCTTCTATATTGGCTAATGATCTGCCAGAAAATATTCCTTTAGGTAAAAATGATGTTGAGATCGAAATGACGGATATTATTGTAAAAGGAATTGAAGCTAAAATTAAATTCAACTTTAAGAATCCCGAATTTAGAAAAGCCTATGAAGGATATCCAATTACCATTCAAGTTAATAATAAGAAGGTGATTTCGAGAGTTGTAAAAGGTTCAGCCACAATAAAATGCAAATTTGATAAAAAGCAAGATGTTGATGTGTATATATCCGGATTTGAATATCATAAAAAGGTAAATCCTATCCCTTTATGGTTTTCAATTATTCCACCACTGATTGCCATTTTATTTGCACTTATTTTTAAAGAAGTATTTACTGCATTATTTATAGGTATACTTGTTGGAACAGCAACTATGTTTTGGTTTCAGGATAATTCACTTATTCCGGCTATTTTCAAAGGAATGTTTGCCATTGTCGACACTTACATGCTTGATTCTTTAACCGAACCTGGACATATGTCGATCATTGTTTTTTCCATGTTAATTGGAGCAATGGTAAATATCATTACACGTAATGGCGGCATGAAAGGGATAGTAAACATATTGTCGAAATATGCTAACAATCCAAGATCGGGTCAGTTTATTACCTGGCTTTTAGGAATCGCCATTTTCTTTGATGATTATGCAAACACCCTGGTTGTTGGTAATACCATGAGACCAGTTACAGACAGATTAAAGATTTCAAGAGAGAAACTTGCCTATATAGTGGATTCAACTGCGGCACCAATAACAGCAATTGCATTTGTAACTACATGGATTGGTGCTGAGTTAAGCTATATTCAGGATGGAATTAGTACCATTGGGATTGATGAAAGTCCTTATGGTATTTTTATTAATTCATTAGGCTATGCATTTTATCCTATATTTGCTTTACTTTTTATTCTCATTCTAATACGGAAACAAGTTGATTTTGGTCCCATGTTTCATGCTGAAAAGAATGCACGAATAGCCACAAAAAGTTTTCTTGATGATGATAAAAATACATTCTCGAACAAACTAAATGAACTTGATATTCCTGAGCATATAAAAGCCAGATGGTACAATGCGGCAATACCTGTTTTTATTGTAATTTTTGGAACATTTGCAGGATTGCTTTATACAGGCTGGGATCAAAGCGTGTGGAGTGATGATGCCATTAGATTCGGAACGAAATTATCAACAGTTATTGGAAACAGCGACTCCTACAAAGCATTATTATGGTCATCCTTATCGGGTGTATTGGTTGCAATATTGCTTACATTGGTTCAGAAAATTATGAGTTTAAAAGACTCGGTAGATAGTTTGATAAATGGATTCAGAACCATGCTAACTGCAATAATTATTTTGGTGCTGGCATGGTCAATAGCTTTAGTAACAAAGCATTTACACACGGCAGATTTTATTTCACAAAGTTTGGTAAGCATTAATATGTCGCCACATTTTATTCCTGCATTTACTTTTATTCTGGGAGCCTTAGTCGCTTTCTCAACAGGATCATCATGGGGAACAATGGCCATTTTATATCCCCTAATATTGCCTGCATCCTGGCTAATTGCTCAAAATTATGGTTTAGATCATGATGGATCATTGGCAATTTTCCACAATGTTGTATCAGCAGTACTGGCAGGTTCAGTTATGGGAGATCACTGTTCTCCAATTTCTGATACAACAATATTAAGTTCATTAGCTAGTTCTTGTAATCACATAGAACATGTTAGAACCCAATTACCTTATGCATTAACTGTAGGTGGAGTATCCATTATAGTAGGAACGATACCTGCGGCATTCGGAATATCTTCATGGTTATTATTTCCTGCAGGTTTACTTGTTATGTTCCTAATAGTAAAATTTGTCGGAAAAGAATATTAAGAATTTAAATAAGAATATACTTCTTCAAAGACTTGATCAAAATACTGGTCAAGTTTTTTGTTTATACCTTTTGCTCCAACAACAACTTGTTTAGCCCATTCTAAATATTTTACTTTACGTTCTTGTGACCAATTTTCAGGAGGATCATTTTTAATATCAAGTATATTACAAATTTTATCGGCAATTTTCAACTTTTTGGCTCTATCTGATAATTTGGGTGTGTGAATTACTTGTAAGCGCTTTCTTTCGTTTACAGGCAAGGATTTATTATCAGAAACTTCAAGAACGGTAAGTAAAACATTTTCTCCAAATTTATCTAGAATTTCATTCGACAGTTCCTTTATCTCTTGCTCATTTTTGCATGTATCTTCAATTACATCATGCAGTAATGATGAAATAATCAAATCAGTATCCGTTTCTCCAACATCAGACAATAATTTAGCTACTGCTATTGGATGGTTAATGTAAGGCACCTTCCCTACTCCTTTTCGGATTTGGTTTTTGTGCCTGATTGCAGCAATAGAAAATGCTTCTATTATTTTTGTTTGATTTTGCATAGAATTATTCCTTTCTTAAAAGTACAAAAAGAATTCATCACATATCAAACAAAAGCTATCTTAAAAAGTTTTAATTTTCAGATTCTATAATTTCATTTGCTCTATCCAAAGCAAGTTTAATGTGGTTTTTTATATTCTTTTTACCAATCATAAAGGCTATTCTATTTTTCTCAAGTTCTTTTAGAACTTCCGGTTGAATTCCAGAAATTATAACTTTAATATTTTTATGATTCAAATCCTTTACGATTTCCTTCAAGTGATGTAATCCAGTTGCATCAATTGTTGGCACATGACGCATTCTGATAATTATTATCCTGGGTTTTCGATCTGAGAGTTTTAAAGCATCTCGAAACTTATATGCTGCCCCAAAAAACAATGGTCCGTTTACTTCAAATACATCCACATCTTTTGGAACATTATAATTTCCTGTAGCTTCTGGATCTTCAATATCTTTTACATCGTTAATCTCATCAGTTATTTCGCTGATATGACTAATGCTAGCCATTTTCTTCATAAATAAGAATGAAGCCAAAACCATCCCAATTTCTAAAGCAACCACTAAATCAACCATAACGGTTAGTCCAAAAGTTAAAAGCAAAATTGCTGCATCACTTCTGGGACCCTTAGTTAATGATATAAAAGCTTTATATTCACTCATATTGTAGGCAACAACCATTAAAATCCCTGCTAAGCTTGCCATAGGAATAAGCTTTGCCCATTTTCCAACAAATAGCATAATAATTAACAATGTAATAGCATGTACAATACCAGAGATAGGAGTTCTACCGCCATTTTTTATATTTGTTGCAGTTCTGGCAATAGCACCGGTAGCAGGTATTCCACCAAATATTGATGAAATAATATTAGCAGCTCCTTGTGCAATTAGTTCCATATTTGAGCGGTGTTTACCACCGATCATTCCATCAGCAACAACTGCTGATAAAAGTGATTCTATTGATCCAAGCAAAGCAATGGCAAATGCAGGTTCAATTAATTGTTTGATAGTTGTAAAATTAACATTGGGCAATTCTGGTTTTGGAAATGCTGAAGGAATTTCTCCAAACTTGCTTTGAATAGTTTCAACCGGAAGATTAAAAAAAGCAACAACTAAAGTTGATAATACTATAGCAACAAGTGAACCCGGGATTTTTTTTGTTAGTCGTGGCAGATAAACTGAAATGAACACTGTTGCTGTCGTAATAATTACAGAGTAAATATTAACCGAATGGATATTTTCAATGTATGCACCCCATTTTGCAGCAAATCCTGATGGAACAGAACTCATATCCAGACCAAGGAAATCTTTAATTTGAGTTGAAAATATTATCAGTGCAATACCACTTGTAAATCCTATTACTACAGACTGTGGTATAAATTTAATAACAGATCCTAACTTTGTAATACCTAAAATTAAAATAATAAACCCAGCCATAAAGGTTGATATGGTTAGTCCTGAAACACCATATTTCTCAACTATTCCAAATACAATTATAATAAATGCACCAGTAGGTCCGCCAATTTGCACTCTGCTTCCACCAAATGCCGAAATAATAAAACCTGCAATAATTGCCGTTACCAAACCTTTTTCAGGTGATACACCTGATGCTATTGCAAATGCAATAGCTAATGGTAAGGCTACTATTCCTACTATTACTCCCGCAGTCGCATCTTTAATAAATTGGTCTTTCGAATATCCTTCTTTAAGGACAGAATACAATTTTGGTACAAACATATATTTAAAACTTAAATTATTTGTGAAGAAAAATTTTGCAAATGTATATTTTCATTAGCTATTTTGTTATGATTTCGCCAAAAATTTTTCGACAAAAAATAGGTCTATAATTATATTACTATAGACCCATCGGATATAAAATTAGTTTACTATAACCATTTCACCAGGCAAAAATCTTGTCGGTGCGGTAAATTTTTATTCTTGGCATAAACTCTTATACCTGCGTCAAACATACCCGGCTCGGTTGGTACAATATCTAATTCGTACACAACCCCTGAATCTTTAACTTCAGTAATTTTAAAGTCCTGAGTATGTTTGATTACTACCTTTTCGCTATCAATTGGCTCAGCAACAACAAGTTCAACTCCGATATCATCAGAAGAAAACCCACTCAATTTTAATTCTACAGATGCTGTATACTTTTCGCCAATAACAATAGCTTCTTTTGAAACATCAAACTGTTTTATATTTTTAATGTCCAAGTTTTCCCAGTTACGCGAAATATTTTTCTTCCAAGCAGCAAGATCTTTAGCCATTTGGAAATCATCTTGTTTCATTTTTGTTCCGCGTTCGTAAAGTTTATGGTAAAATTTATTTTCATAATCCATCAACATTCTTCGGGTTGTAAAATTTGAAGCCACTTTAGCCATTGAGTTTTTTATGAATCCTACCCATTTTTCCGGAATATTGCTTTTATTTAACTGATAATATGAAGGAATAATCTCATTTTCAATAATACTGTAAATTGTTTCAGCATCAAGCTCATCTTGATATTCATTACTATGATAAGTTTGTTCTTGTGGTAATGCCCAACCGGCATCTTTTTTATACCCTTCAACCCACCAACCATCTAACACACTAAAATGCAAAACTCCATTCATAACAGCTTTCATACCGCTGGTGCCCGAAGCTTCCATGGGTCGCGTTGGATTATTAAGCCAAATATCGACTCCTTTAACCATATTTCCGGCTAATTCCATATCGTAATCCTGCAAGAAAATAATTTTACCCATAAATTCGGGTCGCTTTGAAACTTCAACAATTTTCTTTATCATTTCTTGTCCTGCCCCATCGTTCGGGTGTGCTTTTCCTGCAAAAATAAATTGTACCGGCTTATCGGGATTATTTATAATTTTATTTAATCGGTCAAGATTTCTAAATAATAAATATGCTCGTTTATACGTCGCAAATCTTCTGGCAAATCCGATTGTTAACACATCATCGCGAAGATTTTCACGTATTTCAATAATCTGTTTAGGATTATCATATTTCATTGTATCGGGTTCGAGCAATCGCTTACGAATAAAATTGATGAGATTTTGTTTTTGGATTTTTCTTATTTCCCAGATCTGATTATCATCAATATCATAAACCCTATCCCAACAAGATTTATCATATTTTCTAAATTCATCTCCTAATTCGGCATTGCAAAGTTTTTCCCATTCTTCGGATGTCCATGTTGGAAAATGAACTCCGTTTGTAACATAATCGACATGTAACTCATTCGCAAAATACCCTGGCCAAAGCTTGCTAAATATTTCTTTGCTAACATCACCGTGCAACTTACTTACACCATTGATTTCCTGAGATAAATTAGCTGCCAAGAAACTCATAGAAAATTTTTCGCCAGGATCATTTTTTCGTATTTTACCTAAACCCATAAGTTGTTCCCAACTGATTTTTAAGCGTTCTGGATAATGTGCAATGTACGTCCTAAGCAAATTTTCAGGAAAAGCATCATGGCCTGCGGGAACAGGTGTGTGCGTTGTAAATAATGATGTAGAACGAACTACTTCCATTGATTCTGCAAAAGACAAATTTTCATCTCTGATTAAATTGTAAATTCGTTCAATACCAATAAATGCTGCATGACCTTCGTTACAGTGATAAATATCTGCTTGTATGCCTAAAGCATTTAATGCTCGTATTCCACCAACTCCAAGCAAAAGTTCTTGTTTTAGTCTGTTTTCAAGATTTCCACCATACAAATGATGAGTAATAGCCCTATCTTCAGGCAGATTATCTTCGAAATCAGAATCTAATAAATATAAATCGTTTCTTCCTACATCAATCTTCCAAATGCGAACTGAAATATTTCTACCCGGGAAAATAATATTTACAGTTATCCAGTTTCCTTCACTATCACGAACAGGAGTTGCAGGAATTTTTGAAAAATCTTGTGGTTCGTAAACCGGAATTTGCTGTCCTGTTGCAGAAATTTGTTGTGTAAAATATCCATAACGATATAATAAACCTATACCAATTATGTCTGTATTTTTATCGCTAGCTTCCTTTAAATAATCACCTGCTAAGATCCCCAAGCCACCTGAATATATTTTTAACGAAGAATGTATTCCAAACTCCATGGAAAAATATGCAATTTTAGGCCCCTTGCGCTCATTTCGTTTATTGATGTATATTTTAAACTTAGAATCAATTCTTTCCAGTTCTTTAATAAATACTTCATCTTTCTCAAGTTCTTGATACTTTTGAAGTGAAATCTTTTCTAAAAACAAAAAAGCATTTTTCCCAGTTTGCTTCCACAATTCCGGATCGATACTCTCAAACAGTTCAACAGTATCGTTATTCCAACTCCACCAGTAATTTCGTGCTAAACTATCAAGTGATCTTAGTTTTTCTGGTATGTTTTTTTGTACCATTAAGCGCACCCAATTCGGTTTAATTACTGCAACCTGCTCAGTAAATATTACTTGCTCAACGCGCTCCTGATCTAATAATTTATCTACTCTATCTTCAACTTTACTTAAGGCTACATCGTATGATTTGTAATAAAACTCAATTAAATTTTCCCATAGTGCAATTTTCGAAATTTCATGTGCACTATTTTTTACATTTTCTTTATGGTCTTTATCTAAATCTGAATATTGTTTTATATAATCAGACATTTGATCTATCACTTCTGAATCGTTATTATCGCTACGTTCAATCACTTCAATTCCAGATGCATCTCCTTTAAAATAATTATTTACCCATAATCCAAAACCGGCTAAGGTTGTAGTAACTGTCGGAACTTTAAAAGCTAAACTTTCCATTGGGGTATATCCCCATGGTTCGTAATACGAAGGAAATACAGTTAAATCTAATCCAATAATCATTTGATAGTATGATTTATTAATAATACCATCGTGCCCATCTAAATAACATGGTATAAAAAATAGTTTAACCTTGTCGCTTTCATCATTGTTTAAACCTAATTCTTTAGCTTTAATTAAAATAGGATCAGAATATGTATCAAGTAAATAGTGGGTTATATATTTATTTGTTAGTTTAATAATATTTTCGTTATCCTTATCCATTAAGTTGTGGAATACGTCTTTTCTTGGCCCATGATGCCCAGCAGGGACCATTATAAATGCAAGAATGTTTTTCTTTAAATCCGGATCTTTATTTAATTTCCCAAGTGTTTCCAATAAAATATCAATCCCTTTATTTTTAAACTCATAACGTCCGCCGGTTCCAATAAAAATACTATCTGAAGGAACCTGGTGTGTAAGCAATGCTTCTGCTACTTCGTAAAATTTAATTCGTGCTTCGACTCTTTGTATTTTAAACTCTTCGTTTTGCGGTACAAATTTGCTGTCGAAACCATTTGGAGTAACTAAATCGACTTCTTTGGAAAGAAAAGCTTTGCACTCTTGAGCAGTAATCTCACTAACAGTAGTAAAACAATCGGAATGTTGAGCAGATAATTTTTCGAGTGATTGTTTCGAAATTACATTAAATTCCCTGGCTTTTAAATCTGGATTATATTTATCAATGTTATCATATAAAGGAAAATTGTTACCAGCAATTGATCGCCCTAATACAGTTGCATGCGTTGTAAAAACAGTTGCAATTTGCGGATCGTTATTTTTTAGGTATAAAAGTCCGCTACCAGTCATCCATTCGTGAAAATGTGCAACTATTTTATGGCTTCGACTTAAAAAGTACCTGGTATAACTTTCAATTACTTTCCCAGCTGCATATCCAAACAGGGCTGGTTCAATATAATCCCATTGTCCTGCCAGGGAATCTAATCTATATTGTTCCCAAAATATTTTAAAAATCTCATCTTTTTTTGAAATATATGATGAAAAATCAACCAAAACAGCAATGGGTTTACTTTCTATATCCCATCGTCCGATTCTTATTCGTAAGCCTTCTGTTGCACATGTTTCATGCCACGACTTAAACAATTGTTTATCTTCAATAAATTCAGGATGCTCTGTTGTGTGTTGTAAAATATCAGGTCCAATAAAAATATGATTATTTTTAAACTTTGTTGAAAGGGTTAATGCCTTTGTTGCAATTACCGTATGTATACCTCCAACTTTATTACAAACCTCCCAACTTACTTCAAATAAATAATCAGGAATATTATATTGATTTTCCATAACTTTCTATTTTATTTTTTCTTTAAATCTTTACTGCGACCTTTCTTATTATTCGAAACCTTTTTTACAGGTGATTTTATTTCGGATTTTAGACTTCCTTTATTGGTTGATTTCCGAACTTTTTTAGGCTTATTTTCTATTGATAAATTCATAAGTTCAGAAATCTTTAGCTCATAATCGTTTATCATTTTTTTAATTTCTTCCGGGGAATATGTTGATAATTCTCCTTCTTTTCTATTTGTTAACAACTCACTATCGATGCGTAAAATAAAGTCGCTTAAAATATTCATGTAATTTATAAACGCCTCGTATGGAGTATCGTACGGATTAAAATATTTATGTACATCGCCATCGGAAAACCATTTGGTACACATGTAGTAGAAATGGTCACTGGTTTGAAGGTATTTCCACACTTTTGTCAATTCTTCATTATTAATCATATTCATTTTGTCGATTAAAGAATAAAGTTTTTCAAAGGCTTCGTCTTGCAAATCGTTTCCGAGCCAAGCTGTTAAATCGCGTTCTTCGTCGGCCCAGGAAATTGGATATGGGACATTCATTTTTGAAACAGGCTGATGTTTGTCTGCTGCTTCCGATGCGGTTAAGAATTCAAATTTTGATTCGGAAAATATTCGTTTTGGCAAATGACGCATAAACTCAAAAACTCCCGTTTCTGCCCATTGATGCTCTCCAAACGTTTCATAATCCATAAAAAGATTTACAATTTCTTCATTTTCTTCAATTGAGTTTAACCAATGAACATATTTTTCGGTTGTTAATGGCCACTCGCTCCAAGCCTGATTTGAAAATCGAAAAGCAATATCGTCGCTTAAAGTAAAGTTCTTTAAAAGTAACTTTAGTCGAGGATTAATTGCATTTGTATAAACGAAGTTTGGGCTTTTCCACCCTAATATGTGTTTCGCTCCTTCGCTCAACATAGCCTTATAGCCCATATTAGCAACCATTTCGCCTATTTTATCTGAGTATATTAACTCTGTATTTCTGAAAACTTTGGGGGTTTGGTTAAAATGCTTTTGTATTTTTTCTCTGTGCAATTCAACTTGTTTCCTGAATTCATTCTCGTTTTTTAATGCTGATAATGAATGTGAGTATGTTTCGGATAAAAATTCAACACAATTTGTTTCTGCTAACTTTTTAAAACTTTCTAACACATCGGGAGCATACATTTCAAACTGATCTATGGCAGTTCCTGAAATGGAGTAACTTATTTTAAACCTGCATCCGTACTCTTTAATCAAATCAAGAAATAATTGATTTGTTGGCAAGTAACATTTTTCAGCAACCTTTCGCATAATCGATCGATTTGCGAAATCGTCGAAATAATTATGATTTTCGCCAATATCGAAGAATCTATATTTTCTTAACCTGAATGGTTGATGAACCTGAAAGTAAAAACAAATTGTTTTCATTTTGAATACCTTTAAAATAGTTACAAAATTGAATTGTATATCTCTTTTATATGATGTGCTGCGTTTTCCCACTTTAATCCCAACACTTCTTCTTTTCCAAGCCTACGAAACATCGATGACAAACCATCATAGTTTAATAAACCATATATTGAGTCAGCTAAAGCGTCAATATCCCAAAAATCGATTTTAATTGCATGCTTTAACACTTCGGCAACTCCCGATTGTTTTGAAATAATAACCGGCACATGTGCTCGCATTGCTTCGAGTGGAGAGATTCCAAAAGGCTCCGAAACCGATGGCATAACATACACATCGCTTTGTAAAAACATTCGGTCTACGTCGTTTCCTTTTAAGAATCCTGTAAAATGAAATTTATCGGTTATTTTCAATTGTGCGGCACGACGAATCATTCGATTAAGCATATCGCCACTACCTGCCATTACAAATCGTACATTTTTATATTTTTCTAAAACCAAATTTGCTGCTTCAACAAAATAGTCGGGGCCCTTCTGAAAAGTAACTCTACCTAAAAAGGTTACCACTTTTTCGGGAACAGATTTTTGCCATTGATTATTGCTATAATGTTTATCGAATTCTACTGCATTATGTACTGTGAATACTTTTGATTCATCAATTCCATATCTGTTAATTACAATATTTCGTGTATAATTACTAACCGTAATAATTCGATCGGCGGCCAGCATTCCCTTGCGCTCGATGTCAAAAACATTTTGATTCACATTTTCGCCAGAACGATCAAACTCTGTTGCATGTACATGTATTACCAGTTGTTTTCCTGAAATTGTTTTTGCAGCAATTCCTGCCGGATATGTTAACCAATCGTGTGCATGAATAATATCAAAATGATTATTTGAAGCTAAACTGGCAGCAATAATAGCATAACGGGAAACTTCTTCCATTAAGTCTTTACCATATTTTCCTGAAAACTTAAATCTGGATCTAAATACGGATTCGTTGATATCAGTTTTGTCTAGCACATTCTGTGAAATTATTCGTTGAAATTCTTCAGGAGATACATAAGGTATTAAATTAGAACCAATCTCCATCATGGTAATTTTCTTCCAAAAATCTTCGTAATACAAAGAGCTTTGATTTATCTCAATTTCAGAAGCATCAACAATTTTTACAACACTATTATCTTCATCGCCATATGCTTTAGGAACAACAAAAAGCACATCGACATTATTTTTTGCCAAACCTTTTACTAAACCATAACAGGCCGTTCCCAATCCACCGGTAATATGAGGCGGAAACTCCCATCCAAACATTAATACTCTCATTATTTATATAAATTAGTGCTTTTCAGATTGTTTTATATTATTGGATTTTACTTTAATTCTTTTTCGGCCTTAAGCCAATTTTCCATTTCGTTTCCTTTGAATCCATTTTCAACATAAATCTGATAAGCTCTGGCTTGAATTTGTTCGAATGATGGTTTTGATTTTTTAGTTACTTTTTTTGTTTTTATTTCTTTTGTTGTCTTTTTGGAAGTAACTTTTCCAGCCTTTGTTTTTTGTTCCATTTTATTAAGTTTTTAATTTGCTGTACTTTTTGATTAGATTTATTATTCTCACTATTTCCGCTACACTCCATGCTTGCGAAATTGCACCAACAGGTCGGTGTGGAGGATCACCGTCGTAGATTTCAGAAATTGAACATAAACCGTGTTGGCTCATATCCTCTTTGAAATTATTTACCATCTTTTCAGTCATTGAAATTTTATCTTTACCATACAATCTTAAATAGCCCTCCACAAAATGACCAATCAACCAAGGCCATACAGTTCCCTGATGGTAAGCACTATCTCTTTCTGCTTGATTTCCTTCATAAATTCCCTTATACATAGGATTCTTAGGCGATAATGTACGTAAACCTTTAGGAGTTAATAATTCTTTCTCGATAACTTTTAGCACAGAATCTTTTTGTTCATCGTTTAAGGGACTGAACGGAAGTGAAGTTGCAAAAACCTGGTTCGGCCGAACTGATTTATCTGCAAAATCATTTGTAACAATATCATATAAATAATTCTTTTCGCCAAACCAAAAGAAATCATTAAACGATTTCTTAATAATATCAGGAAGATTTTTCCATTCGCTAACAAACTTTTTATCTTCAAATTCTTTTGCCAGGTTAAGTGTAAAACAAACTGCATTATACCATAATGCATTTATTTCCACAGCATATCCATTACGTGGTGTAACTGGTTTCCCATCAACAACTGCATCCATCCACGTAAGAGCAACACCATCGGTTCCGTGCCATATCAAACCATTATTATGCATGCCTATATTATAATCAAGACCTTCTCTGTAAGCTTTTAAAACCTGTTTCATTTTTTTGCCATAACTATCCCAAATCTGCTTATTATCTTGAACAGCATCGGCATACTTTTGCACTGCCCAAAAAAACCATAATGGAGCATCAACCGAATTAAAAGCTGCTGCATGATTTTTCCCGATATTTGGAAATAAACCACCTTTTAATTCAGATACCATCGTATCAAGAACCTGTTTACATAGTTTCAGATTTCCTGTTTCTATTGTTAATCCGGGTAAAGAAATAAATGTATCTCTTCCCCATCGACCAAACCAAGGGTAACCTGCAATAATTTCAGTAGATCTTTCATGCTGAACTATAAATTGCAATGCCGTATTTTTTAAGCAGTCCTCGAAGCTTTCTTTTTGTGATCTATTTTTAAGTTCTGAACTAAACTTACGGGTTAATCCCGAAGAAGCAATTTCCGATGTTGAAGCAGAAAATATAATTGTTTCACCTTTTTTTATAGGAACCTCAAAGAATCCGGGAACAAAAAGATCTTCCTGATAGTCGTAACCACGATTTAATTCTTCCAGATATTCAATATTGTAATACCAATCGGGTGAAGCGACAAATTCATTTTTTTTATTTAACTGCATAAATAACCAGGGAAATCCCGGGTATAATTTTGATTTAATACCATTTTGAACTTTTCTAAATCTGGTATCTGCATGTAAATTTGCTTTTGATAATTTATGTGAATTTCTAAACGCTAAAAAAGGTTTTAGTCTTAATAAAACAGGGGCATATGCATCAATTAGAGTATAACGTATTAAAAATTGCTCTTCGTTATGAACAAATAATAATTCTTTTTCTAAAACCATTCCACCTACCTGATATCGCAACTTTGGAATTGGTTTATATTCAACATCTTGAATATATTTATGTCCATGAGGCTCATAAATACCAATCCCAGGAAATTTATGAATTCCCAAATTAAATTGCTTACCACGCTGTATAATAGTTTCATCAACCGAAGAAAGTAAGACATGATTTTCATAGTCGAACTCTTTCATTGGCAGTACCATTAAGCCATGATATTTTCTTGTGTTACACAGAACTATTGAAGTGCTCAGATACCCTCCCACATGATTTGTATTTAATATCTCTTTTTTTAAAGAATATTCTAAGTTGATTAATTCTTCTTTATTAAACTCCAAGTAACTCATGATGTTTTTCTAGTATTATAATAAAAAATGCCGAATAATATCTATTTACAAAAAAACTTTAGCTGTTTATACAATTCTACAATACAACTAATTAACAAGTTTTTTAAATATTACAGATTAGAGAATTGTTAATTTTACTTTAAAATGTAAATCAGAGATTAAATTTGAACTATCAGTAGTCAATTCTGGTACAACTGACAACTTTAACTATTTTTTTAAATTTTGACAGGTCTGGATTTTTGATTTCCTACACCAGCATTACCTGGATCAGGTTCAAAGGGTTTAATCTCAGCCTGTTTTAAAAGCACCCCAATTTCTAAAGTAAAAGTAACGCTAATTTATTAATAAGTCAACCCTATAAATACCTACAAAACAAAATAGTACTCTAAATTGTTATAATTAAAAAACATGATGCGAACATTTTTTCTTTTAAGTCTGTTTTTTACAAACATTACTATTTTTGCACAACAAGATACAATGAGTTATAATAAACTTACACCTGAAGAAGAAAGAGTTATATTACACAAAGGAACCGAAATGCCCTGGAGTGGAGATTTATTAAATGTGAAAGAAGCAGGTGTTTATACCTGTAAAAGATGTGATGCTGTTCTCTATAAATCGGAAGATAAATTTGATTC
>CAZPMA010000076.1:0-15703 GCA_964587535.1 uncultured Bacteroidales bacterium | reverse complement strand
TATATGTTACAACTTCACCTTGTATGGAATGTTCAAAGTTAATTATTCAATCAGGAATTAAAAGAGTTGTTTTTAGAGATAAATATAGAAATACCGAAGGCTTGGAGCTACTTGAAAGAGCAAAAGTTGAACTAGTTCATTTAGAAATTTAAAAAATATCAATATGTTAGAAAGATTAAATAATAAAATATACCTACCCATATTATTTGCAATAATTCTCGTTTCTGGAATGTTTTTAGGAAAATCATTAAATAAGAATCCACATCAGAATTATGCTATGATGTATCAGACTCAGGATAAATTGGGAAGGATTCTTAGTTATATCGAAAACAGATATGTTGATACAGTTTCAAGGGGTAAGTTAGAAGAATCTGCAATACCAGCAATTTTAGAAGAACTTGATCCACATTCGATTTATATTCCTGCAAGAGAAATGCAAACTGTAAACGAAGATATGAGAGGGAATTTTGAAGGAATTGGTGTGGTTTTTAATCACCAAAGAGATACTGCAATTATTATTTCTGTTGTAACAGGCGGCCCATCAGACAAAGTTGGAGTTCTGGCCGGAGATAGAATAATCCGAGTTAATGATTCTTTAATAGCAGGGCAAGGAATTCCAAGCAATGATGTTGTCGGAATGTTAAAAGGAGAAAAAGGCACTAAGGTGAAAGTAAGTCTTGAAAGAAAAGGAGTTTCGGAATTGATTGAAAAGGAAATTATTAGAGATGAAATACCATTATACAGTGTAGATGTTTCTTATATGGTTGATGATGAAATAGGATATATCAAAATAAATAGATTTGCAGAAACCACATTTAAAGAGTTTAAGAAGGGAGTAAAAGAATTAGAAGAGCAAGGTCTAAAGAGATTAATTATTGATCTTAGGGGCAATACGGGCGGTTATATGATAGCTGCTACAAACATTGCGGATCAATTTCTTGAAGCAGGAAAACTTATTGTATACACTAAAGGAAAATCAAGTCCAAGACAAGATATTTATTCTACATCACAAAGTATTTGTAAGGATCTGGAACTTGTTATTTTACAAGACGAATTTTCGGCATCAGCAAGTGAAATTTTAGCTGGTGCTATTCAAGATAATGATAGAGGAATTATAATGGGCCGAAGGTCATTTGGGAAAGGATTAGTTCAGGAACAGTATCCTTTATCAGATGGTTCTGTAATTAGATTAACCATTGCCAGATATTATACACCAACAGGCCGCAGTATACAAAAACCATATTCTGATGACAAAGATGAGTACTATAATGATTTAAGTGAAAGATATCGTAATGGTGAATTTATGGTTGCGGATAGTATTCATTTTGCTGATTCGTTAAGATACATTACGCCAGCGGGCAATATTGTTTATGGCGGCGGTGGAATAATGCCAGATATTTTTATTCCTTTGGATACAAGCGGCTACACAAAATATTATGCAGATGTTGTGCGTAAAGGAGTGTTATATAATTTTACATTTCAGTATACTGACAAAAATAGGGATTTGCTTAATAATTATAAAGATGCAGAATCAATGAATAATTATTTAGAATCTATTAATATTTTCAATGAATTTGTGCAATTCGCACAAGAAAATGGCGTTTCACGCTCAACCAAAGGTTTCGAACAGGCAAAAAAGATGCTTAATGTTCAGATAAAAGCAAACATAGCACGTAATGTTATTGATAATGATGGATTTTATCCTATTATACAAGAGATTGATAGCACACTGATAAAGGCAATAAAATATCTAAAAGAAAATTAAACCTTGATAATAAAAAAGAATCTATATAAAAGTTAGGATTAAAAAAACTATTTGTTTTTTTAGATTATAAAAGGCGCTCAGAGTTGAGCGCTTTTTTTGTTAGTGTTTTTTTTGCAAGGTGTAATAAATTAAATATTGTTGTGTCAAAATAGTAGAAATTGATAACAACAAATAAAATTTAATATTATGAAAACAATGAAAAGAACAGTATTAGTAGCTTTAGCAGTTTTAATGATTAGTTCAACTAACATTTTTGCTCAAAGAGGAAGAAATTTTAATGATCGTGAACCTGGTGAAAGATTTAATATCTGCAACAGAATTCCTGATTTAACAGAAGATCAACAAACAAAAATTGAAACACTTCGCGTAAATCATCTTAAAGAGATGAATGCATTCAAAAATCAAATGGATGAATTAAGAGCAAAAAAGAACACTTTGATGTCAACTGAAGCAGCCGGTATAACGAACATTAATTCAGTAATTGATCAAATGACAGATGTTCATAACAAAATGTTGAAAGCTTCTGCAAAACATCGCCTTGATGTTAGAAACCTTTTAACAGACGCTCAGAAAGTTTATTTTGATGTTACGCCTAGACATGGTCGTGGTAACCAAAGAGGAATGGGAAGAGCAGGCCGTGGCAATAGAAATTATTATGGCTATGGACAGGGATACAATATAGGTAATGGACAAGGTCAAGGTTATGGAAGAGGATTAAATCCATATTGCACATATAATAATTAATACTTTTTAATTAAAAAGAAGGGCGGAAAATTTTTCCGTCCTTCTTCATTTTACTTCTCAATATATTCTGAAATGTCATTTGCAATTTTTAAAATTTTATAAACTTCTCCTTCTTCGTTATAAATTGGTGTATAGGATTCCATAAATAAATAAGTCTTTTTATTAATAGATACTTTTGTCTTTTCTTTCTTAATCATCCCGTTTTTAAGATCCATCCAGAATTGTTGATATTTATTTTTTTGTTCTTCGGTAAAGTCAACATTATCCGAATGATGAGTTCCAATGGCATCTTCTCTGTCAATACCAAATAAGTTCAAATATGCATCATTTACATAAATAATTGTACCGCTAAGATCATATTCGGCAATGTAACTTGTTGAATCAAGAGCCTTAATAAATCCTTCCATTTCTGCAGTTTTTCTGGCAGCTTCTTCTTGTGTTGCTTGAAGTTCTTCCATGTTTTGTCGCATTTCTTCTTCCTGTGCTGCCATTTCTTCAGCTTGCTGTTGTGTTTTATCAAGAAGTAGAGTAGTTCTTTCATTAACCTTCATCGAGGCGAGTGTTGAAGCAATATTCTGTCCTATCTTCTCAACAAATTCTATTTTATATTTTTCAAAAGAATTGAAAGATGCAATTTCAATTACTCCTAAAATTTCTTCTTCAACTTTTAAAGGAACAATTAATAAACTTTTAGGATTTGCACCACCTAAACCAGAAGTTATTCTCATATAATTTTGAGGTATATCTGTCATATAAATTGTTTTCTTTTCAAGCGCACAGGTACCAACTAATCCTTCTCCAATCTCAATTATTTTTTCGGTGAATTTTTTTCTATCGTAGGCATAAGTTGAAAGTAATTCAAAATATATGTGATCTGCATCATCTTCATTTTTTAAGAAAAGTCCACCTTGATTAGCATCTAAATATTTTATCAGATTTACCACTATTTCATAGGCAAGATCTTTCATTCCACTGTAATTCTGTCTCAAAACATCGCCGAATAAAGCTAAACCTTCATTCGTCCATTTTCGCTTATCATCTTCTATTTTTCGTAATTTTTCTTCTCTTTGTGCTGTTTTAAGCTTATCTCTCATATCAATAAGCGACTTACCCAATGCATCTTCATCGCTAAGTAATTCGATATTGGTCTCAAAATTACCATCTCCAATGTCTTTTGCAAATTCAACTTTGTCAATTAGTCCTGTAATTGACTTGTTAAGAGCCAGCCCCATTTCTTCAATTTCATCTCCTGTTTTAATATCAGCAAACATTTCTGAGCCGATATGCCCTTTTGACAATTTTTTAAGGAAATCAGTAATTTTTAGTATTGGAACCGTGATATTATTTGATATAAAATAAATTACTAAACTTAAAAGTGCAATGCCAAGAATTCCAACTATTAATGAAATATTAAAGTTTCTGTTTGCCTTTGACATTACATTTTCTATTGGAACAGCAATTCCAATTGCCCATGGAGTATCTGTATTGCCAATTGTGATAGGAGCATAAGCAACATAATACATTGAGCCGTCTAATCCAATGACAGAATATCCTAAGAACTCTCCATTTTCAACGTGTTCTGAAACTTTATGGGTTTCATCTTCTTCTTCAAACAATTCATTAATGGTTTTTCCAATAAATTCGGGACTTGGATTTGCAACATACATACCTTTATTTGAAACAAGAAAAGCAATACTATTCTCAAATGGCTTGATATTATCTATAATTTTTTGAAAATGTGCTAGTTGTATATCTGCACCTACAACTCCCAGAAATTCATTATCTGAAATAATTGGTGCAACAATACTTGTTTCCAAAACTTCATCATTTTTATTTTTAGTGTAAGAATAAAAATAAGGCTCTAAGATAACAGCTTTTCTTTTTTTCTTTGGAAGCTGATAATAATTCCCTGAGTATACACTTACAGCATTAGACTCTATTGATTCATCAAGTACAATTTCCCCATTGTTTTTATAATACAGGTGTCCGAAATTACCAATAATACTACTTCCTTTTTTGTTTTTATACGTATCGTCTAAATTGTCAATAGAGTTTGGTTCCCATGTGCTCCATATTGCCAAAAAGTCTACATTTGATTGCAAAGATGTTATCATAATATTTGCAATTACTTCTCTTCTGTTTTGTTCTTCAACTTGCTTATAAACTTTGAAAGTATTGCATAAATCTATTACGGTAGTATAATATTTTTCTAAATGCACTTTCACTTCTTGTGCGGCTCCTTTTACGTAATTATCCGAAATAGTTATTGCATCATTATAGGCCATATTTTTTGATTTAATACTAATAAAGCCTATAGCAATTGCATAAATTAAGATTGTGGTTACTAATATAAAAAATTGAATCTTATACTTTATTTTAAGTTTAATTTTCATGGTAATTAATATAATTCGGGGTTTGGTTAACTAATCAAATATTTATAACAATTTTGACTGATTGTAAATGTATAAATAATTTTTGAAAATAGGAATATCTGGATACTGAGTGCAATAGATTGAGAATAAAACTGAAAATTATAGCACGAACTCATAATGCGCAATTGGTTTAAATAAACTAGCACACCAATTTATCAATATTCCAATTTTTTTATTGATATTAAAGTTAATTGGCAATACTTATGTTTAGAGTGCAAATTTCTTTTACTGTGGATGATAATTATAGTTTTTGAATTCTAATCTTAACAGATGTTGTTTAAGGCGCATTTTGAAATTGTCAAAATCTTTTAATTCATTATTAGTCCATACAACTTCTGATAACGCACACATGCGTGGGAGCACCATATATTCTAAATGTTCTTCAGTTGCTATATACTCTGTCCAAACATTTGCCTGGGCTCCTAAAATATGTATTGATTCAGATTCAGAAAGTTTATCGGGGATAGGTTCGTAAAAATAAACATCATTTAAATCTGTATATCCTCCTATTGCTAATGGTTCGTTTTCAGGATCAGCCTGATAATGGTCAAAGTAGCATTCGTTATTAGGCGACATAACCACATCGTGACCCATTTTTGCTGCTGCTATGCCACCTTCAGTTCCTCGCCACGACATTACCGTTGCTTCAGGAGCAAGTCCACCTTCTAAAATTTCATCCCAACCTATTAGCTTTTTATTATTTGCAATTAAGAATTTCTCGATTCGTCGAATAAAATACGATTGCAGTTCAAATTCATCTTTAAGACCTTCATCTTTAATTCTTTTCTGGCATTTGTCACATGTTTTCCAGTTTTCTTTTGGACATTCATCGCCACCAATATGAATATATTCTCCCGGGAAAAGACTGATTACCTCGGATAATACATCTTCTAAAAAATCAAATGTTTTCTCATTTCCTGCACAATAAACATCATTAAAAACTCCCCATGTTTTTGCTACTTCGTAGGGGCCACCAGTGCAACCAAGTTCAGGATATGCTGATAATGCTGCTAATGAGTGACCGGGCATTTCAATTTCTGGTACAATCGTTATAAAACGATCAGATGCATATTGCACAATTTCCTTAACATCTTCTTGTGAAAAGTATCCTCCATGCGGAGTCCCATCGAATTTATCCCAGTTTTTATCTACCATTGTTTCTGATCTGAAAGCTCCTATTGCAGTTAATTTTGGGTGTTTTTGAATTTCAATTCTCCAGCCCTGATCTTCAGTAAGATGCCAGTGAAAAGTATTCATTTTGTGCATTGCCAGTAAATCAATGTACTTTTTAACAAATTCTTTATCAAAATAATGACGACAAACATCTAAATGCATTCCTCTCCATTTAAATCTGGGTTGGTCTATAATTTTTATTCCTGGCACTTGATTATTAAAATGAATAGTATTTTCAGTTTTTTTAGCTTTTAAAAGTTGAAGAATGGTTTGCACTCCATAAAAAGCTCCATTTGGAGTGTTTGATGTAACAAGCAGATTTTTCGGATTAGATTCAAGTGAGTACCCTTCTTTTCCGTAGTTAAAATCAGGCTCATATTTGAAGATAATGCAATTTTTGGTTTTTGCCTCGTTGGTAATTTTTACATCTACATTCAAATAACTTTTTAATTCATCATGCAGATAGCTAGCCACTTTATTGTATCCATCAATATCGGGTATGACTATTGAAGTGCCATTTTTAATTTTGAAATTAGCATTATTATACTCTACTTTTAAAGGCTTTGGTATTATATTTATAATTGTATTATGTTGTTCGCTATTACACGAAACCATAAAAATTAAACTAAGAATTAAAAATATATTTCTCATATCTTATAATTATTTAAAAATTGTGTAAGAATTGTAAATGACTTTTCTTTTTCTTCAATAAATCCCATATGCCCTGTATTTTCTAAAACAAAAAGCTGAGAGTTTACAGGCAATTTTATTTTAGGAACAACTTCATTATAATCTATATAATTATCATTTTTTCCTGCAATATATAAAAATGGTATTTTTGTTTTACTTAATGATTTCGATAAGTCAGGGCGGTGCATCATTGCATACAGGTTTGCAACAATTCCTTTTTTGTTTGTTTGTAAAGCAATATCAATTGCTTTTTGTACTGATGTTTTTAACTTTTCCAAATTCTGATAAGCAAAAGCATTCGGAATATTCATTTTGGCTATTAGATCTTTTTTCCCATCCATAACAGAATCTATTTCACGTAATCTTTTTTTCTTAACTTCTTCTGTGTCTGCAAAAGGATGTGAATGAAATAGTGAAAATCCGGAAAGTGTTTCTGGAAACATTTGATGAAACATTAATGTTAAATAACCACCCATTGAATGTCCAATCATAAAGCAATTAGATACTTTTAATTCTTTTAATGCCAAATAAATTCTTTTAGCCAGCATTTCCATCGAATGTCTTTCTTCTATGGTTTCACTCTTTCCATGACCAGGAATGTCAAAACAAATTACTCTGTAATGAATGGCTAAATCTTTAGCAAAACCATTCCAAATATCAACGGACTCCAGATAACCATGTAAAAGGACAATAACTTTTCCTTTACCTGAATCAGAATATCTTATTATTTTATTTAAGATTGTTATATCTGATATCATTTTTTACCACACCATATTCTAGCAGAATCTACATCGGGAAATATTTTAGTTATCCAACTGCTGCCAGTCATTAGCTTATCATATTCATAAGTTATTTCTTTAACAGAAGCATTCTGGGTAATAATGGCCACTTTCATGTTTTTTTTAAATTCAGATTGTGATTTATCCATTGTCCCAATAATATTAATGTCTTCAGTCAAAATCTTAAATTCATCAATTGATGAGAAATCAAAAATTTGATAGTCGATTTCTTCAAAAATTTTATTGCTAATTACATAATTGTTGGCATCAATTAAATCCTGGGCATTTACTATTCCCCTGAATTTTACATAAACTCCATTTTTGTCCCAGTTAATATTAAATGTCATAGTTAGAAATGTTAGTTAATATTTTGATTTATTCCTGATTTGCCATAATTTTCTCAATATCATCTACTTCCCTTGGAATATTAGCCATTAAATCAATTGGTTTTAATCCAACAATAACGTCATTTTCGATGCGGATTCCAATATTTTCTTCAGGAATATAAATTCCCGGTTCACAAGTTAATATCATACCTTCTTCCAGAGTTGTTGTTCTGTCTCCTACATCGTGCACATCCAGTCCGATAAAATGACAGGTACCATGCGGATAATATTTTTTTACCAAAGGCTTTTCAGGATCTTGTTTATCAACATCTTCTTGAGTATACAATCCAAGTTTAATGTGTTCTTGCTGGATTAAATTCTCGACACGTTCATTTACTTTATTTATGGTTGTTCCGGGAGTTAACCAACTTGTTGCTTTTTTCATAACACGCAATACAGCTTCGTAACATTCTTTTTGTCTTTCAGTAAACTTTCCATTTACAGGAATTGTTCTTGTACAATCTGCAGCATAGTTTGCATATTCAGCACCGAAATCCATTAACAATAAATCTCCATCGTTACATTTTTTGTTATTTTCAACATAATGTAAAACACATGCATTTTTTCCGGAAGCAATAATTGGTGAATAGGCATGTCCTGTAGCTCTATTCCATAAAAATTCATGAGTAATCTCAGCTTCCACCTGATATTCATCAACTCCTGGCTTTACAAATTTTAAGATTCTGCGATAAGCTTTCTCTGTTATGTCACATGCTTTTTGCATGAGTTCAATTTCTTCAGGTTCCTTTTTTAGCCTAAGTGTTTTTAAAATAGGAGCAAGTCTTTTTAGTTCATGTGCAGGAAAATCTTTTTTTAATTTATCTACACATCTTTCATTTGCTGATTTTAAGCTGGTTTCAAACTTTGGATTTTCATTTAAATTAACATACACATTTTCAGATCGTATTGCTAGTTCTTTAAAAATGAATTCATATTCAGATAAATATTTAATTGTTTCTATTCCTGAAGTTTTTCTTGCTTCTTCTTTTGTGTACTTGTGTCCTTCCCAAACAGCAATCTGATCATTACTCTCAATTATAAATAAAATTTCTCGTAAAGCTTTATTCGGATGATTAGGACACAAAGTTAATATCGTCTTTTCTTGATCAATTCCAGATAGGTAAAATAGGTCAGAACTTTGTTTAAAATCAAAAAACTGATCTCCATTACGAGGCATTTGATCATTTGAATGAATAATTGCTATCGAATTTGGCAGTAGGTACTTAATGAGTTTTCTCCTATTCTTTTGAAAAAGAGATGATTGTAGTTGTGGGTATTTCATTACTTAGAACTGTTTTAAATTATTATGATTTTGTTTCTAAACATTGGATTTACATTTTTAAGAAAATATATTTGTTTATCTACATATGTTATTACAAACTAAATTGCAAGTTAACTAATGTTCTATAAAAATTAAATTCTATGAGCAAATTTTTCACTTCACCCATTGGACAAAAATTTTTCATGAGTATAACAGGATTATTTCTCATGATATTTTTATGTGTCCATTTAACTGTAAATTCTTTATTGCTTTTTGGCGATGGCGAATTATTTAATATTGCTGCAAACTGGATGAGCAGTAATCCATTAATGAAAGTCATTGAGCCTGTATTGGCAATAGGATTTATTTTGCATATTATTTATGCAACTTATATTACTTTAAAAAATCGAATGGCAAGGCCAACTGGTTATAAAGTAAAAAGTAAAACAAACATATCATGGGCATCGAACAATATGTTTGTTCTTGGTGGATTTATTTTCATTTTCTTAGTTATTCATTTAGCCAACTTTTTCTGGAAGGTTAAGTTCGGAACACTTGATGTAATTACAGTAAATGGAAAGGAAATGCACGATACTTATTCATTGGTGGTTGGACTATTCAAAGGATGGTGGTGGTACGATGTATTGTACATAGTAGGAGCAATTTTCCTATTTCTTCATCTTACACACGGATTTTGGTCTGCATTTCAAACCATTGGTTGGGGCAACGAAAAATGGATTTGCAGATTAAAAACAATCGGGTACATATATGCTGTAATCATTGGCGGTGGTTTTGCTTTTATTCCATTGTATTTCTTAATAAAATACCTTGTGTAATTAATAAGAATGTAAAAATATAAAATATACATTATGAGTAAATTAGATGCTAAAATTCCAGAAGGCCCATTGGCCGAAAAATGGACAAAATATAAAGCTTCCCAAAAATTGGTTAGCCCAAATAACAGAAAAAAACTTGACATAATTGTTGTAGGAACAGGAATTGCAGGTGCTCCCGTTGCTGCTTCGCTAGGTGAGATGGGTTATAATGTGAAGGTTTTCTGTTTCCAGGATTCTCCGCGCAGAGCACACTCCGTTGCTGCACAAGGGGGAATCAACGCTGCAAGAAATAATAAAAATGATGGTGATAGTGTTTATCGTTTATTTTATGATACAATAAAAGGTGGAGATTACCGTGCTCGCGAAGCAAATGTTTATCGATTAGCTGAAGTAAGTGCAAGTGTAATTGATCAGTTAACTGCACAAGGAGTTCCTTTTGCAAGAGAATATGGTGGAACTTTAGCTAACAGAACATTTGGCGGAGTTCAAGTTTCACGAACGAATTATGCACAAGGACAAACCGGACAACAAGTTCTATTAGGTGGATATTCAGCACTAAAACGTCAGGTTGCATTAGGTAAGGCTAAAATGTATAGTCGTCGTCAAATGCTTGATATTGTTATTATCGATGGTAAAGCAAGAGGAATTATTACGAGAAACCTAGTGACAGGCGAAATTGAAAGATATTCAGCACATGCTGTTGTTCTTGCTACTGGTGGTTATGGAACAATTTATTATTTATCAACATTAGCAGTTCAGTCAAACGCATCAGCAGCTATGCAAGCATTCAGGAAAGGTGCTTTTTTTGGTAATCCAAGCTTTATTCAAATTCACCCAACCTGTATTCCTGTATTAAACGAATATCAGTCGAAACTAACATTAATGTCGGAGTCTTTGCGTAACGATGGTCGCATCTGGGTGCCTAAAAAAGAAGGGGATAAACGGAAGCCAAATGAGATTCCTGATGAAGAAAGGGATTATTTCTTAGAAAGAAGATATCCAGCTTTTGGGAACTTAGTGCCTCGTGATGTTGCATCACGTGCGGCAAAAGAACGTTGCGACAATGGTTTTGGAGTTGGCAAAACAGGTTTAGCAGTATATCTTGATTTTAGAGATGCTGTGGCAAAACAAGGTACAAAGGTAATTAAAGGTAAATATGGAAACTTATTTGCTATGTATGAAAAAATTACCGGCGAAAGTCCATATGAAACTCCAATGATGATATATCCAGCAGGCCACTATACAATGGGCGGTTTATGGGTTGATTATAACTTACAAACAACTATACCAGGATTATTTGCAATTGGCGAAGCTAATTTCTCAGATCATGGGGCAAATCGTTTAGGGGCAAATTCACTATTGCAAGGTGCTGCAGATGGATATTTTATTGCTCCATATACAGTGTCAAATTATTTAGCTGATGAAATTTCAACAAAAGTACCATCAACAGATTCTCCAGAATTCGTTGAAGCGGAAAACAATGCAAAAGCGCTACTTGAGAAGTTCTTAAACATTAACGGAACCAAAACTGCCACTTCATTTCATAAGCGCTTAGGTCACATAATGTGGACATATGCCGGGATGCAACGAAACGAAGAAGGGTTAAAGAAAGCCTTATCTGAAATAGAAGAGCTTAAGAAAGAATTCTGGAGTGATTTAAAAATACCAGGAAAGATGGCTGAAATTAACCAGGAGTTGGAAAAAGCAAGTAGAGTTGCAGACTTTATTGATTTAGCAAAATTAATTGTAACAGATGCTTTAAATAGAAAAGAATCTTGTGGTGCTCATTACAGAGAAGAAAGCAGAACTGAAGGAGGTGAAGCTATGAGAATTGATGAAGAATACTCATTTGTAGCAGCATGGGAATATCAAGGAGACGAAAAGGAGCCAAAGCTGCACAAAGAAGAGCTTAAGTTCGAAAATGTTGAAGTAAAGGTTAGAAGTTACAAGTAAATTGAAAGACAAAAGATAAAAGTAAAAAGATCAAAGTCTTGATACTAAAGTCTAAAATCTAAAATCTAAAAAAATGAAAATAAAACTAAATATTTGGAAACAAGAAAACGCAAAAGCAAAGGGAAGATTCGAGAAATATGAATTAGATGGTGTTGATGCAGAAATGTCTTTCCTTGAAATGCTTGACTCGTTAAATGAAAAATTAATAAAAGAAGGTAAAGAGCCAGTGGCTTTTGAACACGATTGCCACGAAGCAATTTGTGGATGTTGTAGTTTATATATAAATGGTCATCCACATGGACCCGGACAAGAGACTGCTACATGCCAGGTTCATATGAGATCATTTAAAGATGGAGAAACAATAACCATCGAACCGTGGAGAGCAAAAGGTTTTCCGGTTTTAAAAGATTTAATTGTAGATCGTAATGCTTTTGATAAAATTATGGCTGCCGGTGGATTTGTTTCTATAGATGCAGGTCAGGCTCCTGATGCAAATTCTATTTTAGTTGGTAAACCTGATGCTGATAAGGCATTTGATGCTGCAGCTTGTATAGGTTGTGGTGCTTGTGTTGCTGCGTGTAAGAATTCGTCTGCAATGTTATTTGTTGCGGCAAAAGTTTCTCAGTTGGCTTTATTACCACAAGGTAAAGTAGAAGCTAAACGCAGGGCATTAAACATGGTTGCTAAAATGGATGAATTAGGATTTGGTTCTTGTTCAAATACAGGAGCATGTGAAGTCGAATGCCCTAAAGGAATATCAATCGATTTTATTGCAAAATTGAATCGCGAATATTTAAGCGCTTCTTTCTCAGAAGCAGATTAAAATATTATTTCGAAAAAATGACCTGCCTAATAATAAATGGGCAGGTTTTTTTGTTTTATAGATATTTAAAGTTGATTAATATGCAAAGAATAATACCTATCCTGCTGTTATCTTTTTTATTTTCCTTTACAAATAATCCTTTTAAAGAAGAACAATTAAAATATCAAAGAGTTCGACAAGCATATAAGGAAAAGGAATCATCTATGCTAGAGAATCTAGAAAATAATAGCATAGATAAAAACAAATTAAGGATTTATTTAAGAGCTTTTAAGAAAGAAAAGAAAATAGAGTTATGGGCAAAAAATAGCACAGATAAAACATATAAGCTAATAAAAGAATATAAAATTTGTATGACATCAGGTAGTTTGGGTCCTAAAAGAAAACAAGGCGACAGGCAGATTCCCGAAGGTTTTTATCATATCAACAGGTTTAATCCATATAGTAATTTTTATTTGTCATTAGGATTAAATTATCCGAATAAATCGGATAAGATTTTGGGAGTTAAAAATAATTTAGGTGGCGATATATTTATCCACGGATCGTGCGTAACTGTTGGATGTATGCCTATAACAAATGAACGAATAAAAGAACTTTATATTTATTGTGTTGAAGCAAAGAATAGTGGACAAGAAACAATACCGGTTACAGTTTTTCCTGTGGAATTAACCGATTCAAATTTTACCAGGCTTAAATATAAATAAGCAGATGATAAAGATAAAATGGGTTTATGGGTAGATTTAAAAAAGGGGTTTGATATTTTCAACGAAACAAAGCAATTGCCGCATATTGGTTTCTTAAGCACAGGAAGACACACAGTAAATAAATAAAATAATATTGCCTTTTAACATTTAATCTCTAAAAATTATTTCAATATTATTTTTATTAAGCAGAGCTACTGATTTTGAGCATATATTGTTCGAACAAATTAGACTCACCTTTATATTTGGATCTTTTTCGCAAATAGACTTAGCCTGTTCAATAATCTTAATTGCATCTTTTTGGATTATTCGGCTTTTAATAAGTTTTAAAATCCCTAAATGATTTTCACTTAGTTCTTCTAATTTAACTCTTGGGCTTAATCCGTATTTGTTGTTTATTTCAGTCATTATATCTGTGTGTTTTTGTAGATTTTAGTCTTGTAAAAATAAAAAATCCCGAAAATATCTTCGGGATTTTAAGTGATATAGAAAGGATTTATCCTTTCATAATTTCTTCAACTTCATCAACAGTAATTGGAATTCTTTTTCCAATCATTTGATTACCTGATTCAGTTACTAAAATATCATCTTCCAAACGAATTCCACCGAAATCAACATATTCATTAAGAACTTTATCAAAATTAATGAAATCAGAATTGATTTTCTCTGCTTTCCATTTCTTAACTAAATCAGGAATAAAATAAATTCCCGGCTCAGATGTAAGAACGAATCCAGCTTGCAATTCTCTGCCTAATCTTAAACCTCTTAATCCAAATTGTGTTGCACGTTTAATTTCATTATCGTAGCCAACATAATCTTCGCCTAAATTTTCCATGTCGTGAACATCAAGTCCCATCATATGGCCTAATCCGTGTGGCATAAACATAGCGTGTGCTCCCTCGCGAACAGCATCTTTAGGGTTACCTTTCATAATACCAAGTTCGGTTAATCCTTCAGCGATTATTCGTGCAGCTTCTAAGTGTATATCTCTATAAGGCACACCAGGTTTAATTAACGAAATAGCATGATTGTTTGAGTTTAATACAATGTTATAAATGTCTTTTTGCTTTTGCGAGAACTTCCCACCAACAGGAACCGTTCTGGTATTGTCACTTGCATAACCCATTGTGGTTTCAGCTCCTGTATCAGTTAACATTAATTTGCCTTCTTGTAACATATTACCGTGATAGTGATTATGCAAAGTTTCACCGTTTTGTGATAATATTATTGGAAACGACAACATTCCACCATGCGATAATGCAATTCCTTCAACAACACCAGCTATTTCTTGTTCGTACACACCAGGCTTAGCCATTTTCATAGCTGTAGTATGCATTTTATAACCAATTGCGGATGCTTTGATTAGTTCTTCAATCTCGTATTGATCCTTTATTGATCTTAAGGCAACAACAGCTTTTATTAATTCAATTGAAACATAATCTTCAACTTCAGACTGATGTATTTCTAGTAGGTTACTAAATTGGATAATTGAATCACCACGATAAAAAGGTAAAACATGAATATTTCTATTCTGATTTTTAGCATTAAGTAAATATTTACCTAGTTGTGTTAGTTGTTCTGTGTTTTCAACTCCTATTTCATTTGCTAATTCATTTATTTTTGGCTGTGGACCCATCCAGATAATATCATCAATACTAAAATCATTACCAAATAAATATTCTTTTCCTGAATCTAAATCAATAATTCCGGCAAGGTTAGGTATATTTAAACCAAAAAAATACAAGAATGAACTATCCTGACGAAAATGATATGCATTATCCGGGTAATTAAAAGCAGATTCCTGATTTCCTAATAATAATACCAGACCACCTTTTAGTTTATTTTTCAGTCTGTTTCTACGTTCTATATAAATTTCTTTTTTAAACATGATAAATGAAATTAAATTATTTGTTTTAAAATTTAAATTACAAAATTTAGAAAAACAAAGGACAGAATTTTTTGCTTAATAAAAAAATTATCTAAGCAATATTCACTCAGCTTAAGATTCTTGAAAAGAATTTGTGCAGGCAAAAGGTTATTAAATTTATGTATCGTAGACAGAGTCATTAAAAGAGAAGTTTTTAACTGTAAACCATTCAATATCAAAATGTACTATTAATAAAATTAATTGCGAATACACTTGTTTTTCTCGTTTATATTTAT
>CAZPMA010000075.1:0-15748 GCA_964587535.1 uncultured Bacteroidales bacterium | reverse complement strand
CAATAAATAAATTAACTGCTAAAGGAATGTATTTCTTCGATTATGGAAATGCTTTTTTATTAGAATCAAGCAGAGCTGGTGCAGACATATTGAAAGAAGACGGTTCATTTAAATATCCATCATATGTTCAGGATATTATGGGGCCAATGTGTTTCGATTATGGTTTTGGACCTTTCCGTTGGGTTTGTACTTCATCAAAACCTGAAGATCTGGATTTAACGGATAAAATTGCAATGGATGTATTGGAAAAAATTGCAGAAACAGCACCAATTGAAATTTCTCAGCAAATGAAAGATAATATTCGATGGATAAGTGAAGCAAAGAAGAATAAACTAGTAGTTGGTTCACAAGCAAGAATCTTGTATGCCGATTGTGAAGGAAGAACAAAAATTGCTGCTGAATTTAATAAAGCCGTTAAAGACGGAAGATTATCGGCGCCGGTTGTTTTAGGTCGCGACCATCATGATGTTTCAGGAACCGATTCTCCTTTCCGCGAAACTTCAAACATTTATGATGGTTCTCAGTTTACTGCTGATATGGCTATTCAAAATGTAATTGGCGACTCATTCCGTGGTGCTACCTGGGTTTCAATCCACAATGGCGGTGGAGTAGGATGGGGCGAAGTAATAAATGGTGGCTTTGGGATGGTACTTGATGGAAGCGAAGATGCTGATCGTAGATTAAAAATGATGTTGCACTGGGATGTGAATAACGGAATTGCGCGCAGAAGCTGGGCAAGAAATGAAGGTGCATTGTTTGCAGTTAAACGCGAAATGGAACGTACACCAAATTTAACAGTTACTATTCCAACAATTGCCGATGATAATTTAATAGATCAATTATTCTAAAAGAATTAAATAGAAAGTTAATTAAAATGATGCCTGGCTATGAATAATGCCGGGCATCATTTCTTTTTATCTTTTTTTGAAAACACACGAACAAACCAGTTTCTTTTTACAACTTTTGATGCTTGCTCTAATTCGACAGCACTTTTATTGATATTATTGATTGTTCTTTCAACACTATCGGCAAAAGCTGTATCGTTTAATAAACGTGCAAGCAATCCATTGCCATGATTTATTTCATCTGTTATTCGCACTAAATTATCAGATAATGTTTTTGTCTTTTCACTGGTATATCCAAGATTTTTCCCCGTTTGATTTAATCCTGAAATAAAAGTTGTATCAGTAAATAATTCACCAAGAATTCCTTTTCCTTGATTCACCTGTTCGGTAATCAGAGCTAAGTTTTCTGTTGATTTTTCAAGGTTCTCACCAACCATATATATTTTATTTGAGAGGCTGGTGTCAGATAATAACATACCAATTGTTCCTTCTTTTTTATTTATTTTATCTGATATTTGAGAAATGTTTTCGGTTAATTCAGCAGTTTGGTCAGCTATCTTACTTAAGTTACTTGCCAGAGACTCATCGGCGAAAATTTTTCCAAAAGCACCTTCTCCACGATTTATTTTCTCAGTTATATCGGCCAGGTTTTTTGTTATAATTGATGTATTTATACTTGACAAGTTAAGTTGCCTTAAAATTTTATCAATTTGAACGGCTTCTATAGTTTCTAAAAAATCTCCATCTTCAACAATATCATTTGATGTTGTTCCTGAATAAATGTTTACTACTTTTATTCCCATAAGTCCTTCAGGTACAATTTCAATTTTAGAGTCTTTACGTATAAATTTCCGCACATCTTCCTGAATAGAAAAATCAATTCGTACCAATGAATCATTTAAGATTTCAACCTTGGAAACTGTTCCAATGTTAATGCCAGAGAACCGAACATCATTACCAATTTTTATTCCGCTGATATCAGAAAAAACTCCCCTGACAGTAAAATTTTTACTAAACATACTTCCTTGACTTCCAATGTAATATATTCCAAATATAAAAATGGTAATACCAATAATTACAAAGAAACCTAAGCGAATATTTTGTTTTCTTAAATTTTTCATAAGCAATTTACATTATTCGATTTTAAAATAGGAACGAATCCATTCATTATCAGAATTCTTTAGTTCTTCAAAAGTACCTTTCGCTTTAAAGACACCATCGTGTAAGATAAGCATTCTATTAGATGTTATTTTAGCACAATTTAGATCATGAGAGATAACAATTGACGAAGCCTTGTATTTATTTTGAATTTCGACAATTAAGCTACTAATTTCTCTTGATGTTAAAGGATCTAATCCAGTTGTAGGTTCATCATAGAGAATAATTTCAGGTTTTAAAATAAGCGTTCTGGCAAGTCCAATTCTTTTTTTCATTCCTCCTGAAAGTTCTGATGGCATTTTGTCAATTGCATTTAATAGTTTTACATTTTCAAGAGCTTCAACAATAAGATTTTCTATCTGATGCTTATCCTTTATTTCTTTATTTCTTCGAAGAGGGAATTCAAGGTTCTCTCTAACAGTCATCGAATCGTATAGCGCGTTTCCCTGAAAAATAAATCCAACTTTAGTTCTCATATGGTTTAGCTCTTTTGAATTCATTTCAGTTACTTCTTTCCCAAATACTTTTAAAGAGCCTTCATCCGGCTGTATCAGGCCAACAATACATTTAATCAAAACAGATTTTCCTATCCCTGATTTACCTAATATTACAACATTTTCACTTTTTCGTAATATCAAATTTATATCATCTAAAACCGGAGCTCCATTAAATGATTTTTTCAGATGATTAATTTCAATAACCACATCATTATTTTCAAAGCTTTTTATGTTTTTGTCGGTTTCCATTATCTTAAAAACACATTTAATAAATCGGCTAGTTGAACAGCTATTAAATCCATAATAAATATAACCAGGGATGAAATTACTACTGCTGAATTTGCTGCTCTTCCTACTCCTTCAGTTCCATTTTCGGAGTAATATCCCTTATAACAACCAATTATTCCGATTGCAAAGCCAAAAAAGAATGTTTTAATGGTTGCAGGCATCAGGTCATAAAAATGTAAAGGTCCAAAGGCCAGATTAATGAATAGTGGGAACGATATGTAATCGTGTAAATTAACGGCAACATATGATCCGTAAAATGAAATGGCATCGGCATATAAAACTAAAACTGGAATCATAAATGTTGTAGCTAATACTCTGGTTACAACAAGATATTTTATTGGATTGGTACCAGAAACTTCCATTGCGTCAATTTGCTCTGTTACACGCATTGATCCAAGTTCGGCACCAATTCCGGAACCAATTTTTCCTGCACAAATTAATGCTGTAATTACTGGACCAATTTCTCGAACAATTGATACGGCAACCATTCCTGGCAGCCATGATTCAGCACCAAATTCTTCCAATACCGGTTTTGACTGTAAGGTTAATACCAGTCCCATAATAAATGCAGTAATACCAATTAATGGAAGAGTACTTAAGCCTATTTTGAATGATTGTTTTAAAAATTCCCGATGTTCGCATGGAGGATGAAATAGTTCAAGCATGAATAAAGACGTAAACCTGCTTATTCCGCCTAATTCTTTAAAGAAATTATATAAACCATTATCATCTGGTAGAAAGCTTTCTTCGTTTGTTTTATGATTGCTAAATATTTTCCTGATATTTAGTTTCATGACAAGTAATTAATAAGCTTAATGCATTATAAAATAATACAGTAAGTTACAAATTATTCCTTAAAACAGTATTAATTTTGGTTAAATTATAATGTTTTAATTAAACATCAATTCATAAGGTCTTTCAATCTTTTCTTGAAGTTCTTTGATGCTTACATTTCTGCTAAGTCGCAAAAATTCTTTGCTATCAAAATAAATTGCAATTGTAGGTACAGTAAAAATTGAATTTTGTGCTGCAATTTCAGGATATAAAACTGTATCTGCATAATACATTTTAATCTTTGGGAAGTTTTTGTCGAGCATTGTTTTTACCTTAGGTTTAAGAACTTTACATACATTACATTGCTCATGTGAAAAATATACTAAAACTGCTTCATTGTTATTTATAGTTTCTTGAAATTTATCAAGAGAATCTAAATCGTGGATCATTTAATATTTATTAGAATTTAACATTATTAAGGTACACGCAACAATAACTTCAATTTTATTTTTCATAGCAAGCTCGATCAATTCCTGGTTTTCAGATCCTGGATTAAAAATTATTCTTTTAGGAGATAAAGAAAAAATGTAATCGTAATATTCTTTTTGATTTTCAGGATTAAGATACATTGTAACAGTGTGAATATCTTCTAAATTTGGTTTTCCGTTAATGATTTTTTGCCACATTATATCACCTTCTTTAATGCCAAGTGGTATCACTTCATGTCCATGGCGTACCAAGCTTTTTACTGCTTTGTAAGAAAAACGGATTGGATTTGGACTTGCTCCCAAAACAAGAGTCTTTTTCATATTTTTAAAGTATTAAATAAAAATAACGCATTGATTAAGAGCTTTTAATTATTCTTAAATATGTACTTAAATTATTTTGAAATATATAAAAAATATGGGAAGAATAAAAGAGAAGATTATTCATCTTTAGCAATTAAAACAACAGCATGAGCAGATATGCCTTCTTCATTTCCCACAAAACCTAATTTTTCAGTTGTTGTTGCTTTAATGGAAATATTTCTATTATCCGTATTTACTATTTTTGCCAGAACTTCTATCATTGATGGAATATAATCTTGTAGCTTTGGTTTTTGCAAGCATACAGTTGAGTCAAGGTTTATAAGTTTATAATTTTCCTTCGCTAATAATTCAATAGTTTTTTGTAGTAATATTTTACTGTCAATATTTTTATATTGAGGGTTGTTATCCGGGAAATGATAACCTATATCTCTCATCGCTGCAGCGCCTAATAGAGCATCGCATATGGCATGAATTAAAACATCTCCATCTGAATGAGCAATACATCCTTTTGTATGATGAATTTGTACACCGCCAATATAAAGATCCCTGCCTTTATCTAATTGGTGTACATCATATCCATAGCCAATGCGAAAATTCATATTATCCTTGTCTTTCTTTTTGCATGATTCTGAATGCTTCAAAATCTAATCCAATAGTAAAACGCATCGTGTTTGCTAATGGATTATTTTGTTTTACTGGCAATAAATAAGAAAAATCAATTGTAATTACATTTAACTTAATTCCAGCTCCGGCAGTAAAATATTTTCTATTTCCTTTTGTAATATGTTCATTAAAATATCCTGCTCTTACAGCAAACTGATTAGCATACCAATATTCTGCACCTATCGAATATTTTAATTCATGAATTTCTTCTTCAAATCCTCCTGGTGCATCATAAAATGATTGAATTGCACCTTCTAATACAGAAACATCAGGATCCTGACCTGCAATTATTTCTCCTTCTTCATCATATTTTGGTGGTGTTGGTACTAATAGTTTATTAATATCAGCCGCAATTGTAAATGAGTTATAATCATCTATATTATACTTAAAGGCGCCACCAATTCGTAGGTTAGTTGGGATAAAATCTTTTTCAACTTCTGTATAGGATATTTTTGTGCCTAAATTTGAAATATTAAATCCAAAAGATAAGGTGTGTTTTAAACCGTTTAATTTAATATCGTCATTTTTATAATACATTGAGATATCAGCAGCTACAGAATTTCCTGCTTTTGTTTCAGTTGAACCACTGGCAGCACCACCGGTAATATCTGATCGAATATATCTAAAAGCCATACCACCAGATATTTTTTCTGAGAAAGCTCTTGAATAAGCAATATCAAAAGTTAATTCATATGGATTATGCTGACCTATTGTTGTACCTGCTTCATCTGTAAATTGAATACTACCTAAATCAAAATACAATAAAGTAGCTGCAACAGTTTGTATTTTATCTAATCTTTTATAAAATGCAACGTTATATAGATTTATATCGTTAACTAAATTTCTTAACCAGGGAGTATATGAAGCTGCAATTCCCATATCGCTTTCTATAAAAGCGTATTTTGCAGGATTCCAGTGCATTGAATTGTAGTCTGGTGAAGTTGCTGCTCCAACATCTCCCATAGCACCAGATCTTGAGTCTGCAGCAATAGTTAAAAATGGAACGGCATATTCCAATGCATTTTCTGATCCAATTAAATCTTCCTGATCAATAGTCTGACTAATACCATTCATCCACATTACAGAAAATAGTATTCCAAAAATAAAAAACTTTTTCATCATAATTCGCTTAAGTGTAAGAGTGCAAATATAAAATTATTTGATAATTTATATATATTATTATTTAAGTATAACTAGCTTTTCAATTTCTTTAACTGTATCACCGTCAGTAGACTTTACTTTTATCTGATAAATATAAACCCCTCTGCCAATATTATCACCAAAATCATCCAATCCATTCCAATGAATAGGACTAGAACGAAATCCTTCTGAGTTTATTGTTATGTTTATAGTTTTTACTAATTTCCCTGATATGGTGAAAATATGAATTAATACATCAAGATCTTCATTAGGTCTGTTATGGTCAAAGTAAAATGCAGTGTTTTCAGTAAAAGGATTAGGATAGTTAAAAATATTTTTAATTGCTAATTTTTCTGATTCTGCAACAATAAACTCAATTTCTTTTTCCGATGAGTTATTATATACATCCCATACCTTAACTTTTAAAGAATGGTTGCCATTATCCAACTCACTAAAAATATATTCTATCTTACCATTTTGATAATCGTCAATATCTGCTTCATAATAATCGTTTAATAAGATAAGATTAGTACTGTTTTCATCTAAAATGGCAGAAATATCATGTCCGATTCCACTACCCACAGTGTTTATACCACTACTGTCATTTAGTATTGCATGTAATTTTGGATTTTCATCTGTAACCCCTCCAGAAACAAAATCTTCGTTATTCATATATAGAATAATATTTGGGCCAATATTATCTATAGCAGCATTAGGATTTGATCCTCCAATAATAAAGTTAGTAAAATATCCTTTTGCATTTGATCCATTTGTGCCTGATGCATAATAGTTAATTTTTCCCTTATCGAAATTGTAAGAAATATCTTTGGGGACTAAAAATGTATAATTGAACTTCCCATCTAAAATACTCGATTTACCTTTGTATAAAATATTATTCTGTAATTGAAATTCCATTTGCGGATCACCATCATTGCTCAATGTAGTAATTGTTTTTTGTTTATCTAAAACCATTGGATAAACAATCCCATTGTAATCACTAACAATTGATTTTGCAGTATTCTCAACATGACCGTGTATGGTAACTTTAGAAAGAGCTTTTAAAGTATCAGTATAAACTTCTGCATCGAAATGATTGATTGAATCAGTGATGATATTTAGTTCGGGGACAGGCATTTTTAATGCAGGGTCTCCTAATAATGTGAAATTTCTTTTGTTATTCTCAGTTCCAGAATTATTTTTTGCTAATCTTATAATATCACCAAGAGCCCAATAATTTCCTTTGTAATCTTTTTCAAAAGAAAAATTATAGAAATTTCTATTTAATGTATAGTTAGGGCTTGAATATACTAGTCGGGTTGTAGAAAATAATGCTATACTTCCTCCCTTAGGATTTAAAATCACATATTCTCCTGCTGATGTATATTTATGATTGTCAAACCTGCTAAATTCACACGTAGCAGTTACAAAAACAGGGAGTTGTTTAGAGTTTACCCACGAGTTTATATCGTCAACAGATACAATTCTTTCGTGAGCTAATCCATTTTCACCACCATGTCCAGTGTAGTTGAAAATTAAAATGCCATTATTTATAGCATCATTAATCAATCTATTTACTTCGGGATATGATTCAAAATTAGCAGATGACTCTTGTGGGAAGGCATCTAAATAGATCTTTTTAATAAAGAAATGGGGATATGTAGTATCAACAAAAGATGCGAGATTGTCAGCGTCAATCATATGTATGTTATTATCTTCATCATCACCAACAAAACAAATTTGATTTAACCAATCACCCCAATTTTCCGGATTAGTATATGTTCTTATTTTATTTACAATTAATTGTGCTTCCGTTGCACTTTTTACAGGAAGTCGTCCAATACCAATATCAACTAAACCTGAATTGCTGTTCTCAATATTGTCTGAATCATCAAGTAATCCAAAAAAATCATCGGTTACAAAAGAAGAAACAGGATTAAGAGAATTTTTTGATTGATAGGTTGGAATATAATTTATATTGCTTGCTAATGTAGATTTATGGTCGTAAGATCCATCTCCAATTAATAAAACATATTTTAATGTATCACTTATCGATGGTCTGTTATACACCATTTTAATAAAGTTTCTAATGGCCGTTACATCTCTGGTTCCTGAAGAAAATTCATTATATATAACTTCTGGTGTTGTAACAAGAATATCCAGATTATCAATTTCTTCATGCAGTTGCTTTAACTCATTTGCCTGATCAATAAATTCCGGATGTGTTATAATTAGCATATCTTTATGAGTTGTACCATGCAAATTTTGATTTTCAACTGCTTCAACAACTTCAACACTTTTAAATCCTGATGTATTGAAAGCAATAAACTCATTTAATCCAGGTTGTATTTCAACTTTTATTGAAATTGAATTGTTAGAATAATTAGTTTCTATATTTTTTGGCTGATAAGATTCGGTAATATCCCATACTTTTGTCTCTGTTGTAGCATTATCAATAATAAACTCAATAATTTTAGAATCAATGTCTTGATTAAAGATGCGGAATTCCAGGGGATTACTTTCAATTTTTAATTCACGTTGAGCATTTAATGTAATAAAATCAAGCCACCCTTCTGATGAGCTTGTTGGTTTGTTGTATTCAATATTAATTGAAATATTATCATTTGAATTTGAGAAACTTCCTGTAGAAATTGCTTTAGTAGCATAAGATGAAGTATATGAACTCATATTAACGGATCCTAAAGTTGGATTTGTAATTGTTACTCCATTGTGTGAAACCGTAAAGCTTGAACTCACAGAAGATCTTGCAACTAATCCAAGTTTAATTTTAATTGGAGTTGCAAGGTCTAAATTTGGGAATTCAAAATCAAATTCTTCTGTTGTTGTGATATCAAAATTTTCACCATACCATTCCTGACCAGATTCTATTAAATTGACTAAGTTTTTTTCATAATGAGAATAATCTGTATATTTTGTTATAGTCTGCTCAATGGATCCAACAGGTGTAGGTGAATTATTAATTGTGTGAAGCGAACCAATGTCAGTTGTTAAAAAGAAGTAATTATAATTTGAGTAAATATGATTTATACAATTATAGAAATCGTTTTCTTCATCATACACCCATTTATTAGGACCTTTACTATAAAATAATACATAATCACCAGTGTTGAAAATGCCATCAGAACCTTTTTCGAAATAAATAGCATGTTGTGCCAGATCATCTTGAAATTCTTCTGTATTGGAAATAGGTAACATTCCTTGTGAATTGCCAAAAATTCTTAGGTTTTCAGGATTATTAAAGCCCATATTTTCAAGTTCGGAGTAAGTTATTTTATAAAGCCCATCATTTTTTAATCTTATTTTATACCAATTGCCATTTTTTAAAACTGATGTTGTAGAAAACGATAATGCTTTTATTGGGGCAGATTTTATTTGTGAAGATTCTACAAGATTAATATCAAATTCAATGAGTTTCTCATATTGACCGGTTACCATATTTTTTCTGAAAGGTAATATGTCAAGTTGTAAATAATACTTGTTTCTTGAAAGTTTAATATTTTGATTATAAGATATATTATCGCTTATCATGTTAGTTTTTGCTAATATTTTAATCTCATCATTTGAGAGCGTTTCATATCTTAAATTAATTAATTCAGCTTTTTTGTTTTTTGAGTTAACAGGAATTAATTCAAAATAATAAGGAAGCATTTCTTTATGATCGTAATAACAAGCATTGTCAAAGTACAAATAATCCTTTTTGTTTAAATTTTTTTGATCTAAATTGTAATAGTAAGATAATTGTTTGGGTGATTTCCAGTTTATTTTTCTTTTAAAGAAACTATTCTGCGAGAATGTTGATAAAAAGATAAAAAATAATAAAATGGTAATGAGAGCTTTTTTCATTTGTATTAATAATTTTATGCAAAGAAACAAAACTTTATCTAAGTAATAAATAATTATAAAAAACGTTAACTTTATTTTACTAAGCTAAACGATAAATGTGTAAATAAATTACATATTCTAGTTGTTTTAATTATAAATGAAAAAATATATTATCATATTTTTATTTTTCATTACAAAACAGATTTATTGTCAGGATGTAGAGTTCTCGCAATATTATGCTAATCCTTTGTATCTAAATCCTGCGTTTGCTGGTTCTGAAAATTATACAAGATTAGCACTGAATTATAAAACATTACTTCCATCAAATTATGGTATGTATGCTTCTTATAGTGCTTCTGTTGATAAGTATTTTGATGATCTGGGAGGAGGTTTGGGTTTTCAGGTATTAAATGACAGGCAGGCACAGGGAATAATAAATAATTTAGGGTTAGGTTTAATGTACTCCTATCATATACAAGTTAAAAAAGAGTGGGCCATAAGTGCAGGATTAAAAATAGCTTATAATATTAATACACTTGATGCAAGAAATCTTGTAATGCCTGATATGATTGATCCCTTGACAGGAATATCTGCTTCAAATACTGAGGCAGGGATTTTACAGAAATCGATGTATTTTGATTTTTCAACAGGTATTTTATCCTGGTATAAAAATTATTATATAGGTTTATCAGTTGATCATTTAACAAAGCCTGTAATCTCATTAGGCAGTGATGACCCGGGACCAATGTATAGAAAATATACCTTACATGGTGGAGTGCGATTGCCTTTTATAAACACAATTTATAAAGAGTATATGTCTATTTCACCTAATTTTATTATTCAGCATCAGGGAACATACTCAAAAATTAATTTGGGTTTATATTTAGATAAAAAAATGTTTACTACCGGATTGTGGATAAAAACAAATACCCAATTGAAATTTACAGGTTTTGTATTGATGCTAGGCTATATTTCTGATAATATGACACTTGCATACAGTTATGATGTTCCATTTTATCTTGCAGGTTTTAATGGGATAATTTATGGTTCGCATGAAGTAACTTTTTTGTGCAAATTCAAGTATAAAAGCAAGAGAAAAAAAATAAAGGCAATAAAATGTCCTAAAATTTAGTTATATTTGTGTTTAAATCTTGTTTATAGAATAGAAAAATTATTATATTTGAAATAAAAAATAACATTACCATGAATGTAAAGTCTATTATTATCCCATTAGTATTTTTAAGTTTACTAATTGTTTCCGGTTGTAGTATGTTTGGTGGTGGTTCGCCATCAGGACAAGCACAAAGTGGAAGTGAGTCAACAACCACAGGCTGGGAATATAACAATCCTGACAATGGTGGTTTCGAAGTAAAAACAATGTACGAAGAAGAACCAGGTCCAGGATTAGTTGCAATTGAAGGTGGTACTTTTACGATGGGCCAAACAGAGCAGGATATTACTTATGATTGGAATAATGTACCAAGACGAGTAACGCTTGCTTCATTTTATATGGACCAAACAGAAGTAAGAAATGTTGATTACCGAGAATATTTATTCTGGATATCAAGAGTTTTTGTGGATTATCCTGAGGTATATACAAATGCTTTGCCAGATACTTTGGTGTGGCGTAGTCCATTAGCATATAACGAACCTTATGTTGAATATTATTTTAGACATCCAGCGTATAACGAATATCCTGTAGTTGGGGTAAACTGGTTACAAGCTAATGATTATTGTATCTGGAGAACTGACCGAGTTAATGAGTTTAAGTTAATTCAGGAAGGTATTCTTGAAATGGATCCAAATCAAATTGGTAGAGAAAACTTTAATACTGGTGCATATCTAGCAGGACAGTATGAAGGTCTTGTTAGAGAAAACTTACCTTCGTTAGATCCAAATAAAGAAAGTAGAAGAGTTACATTGGAAGATGGTATTTTATTGCCAAAATATAGACTCCCAACAGAAGCTGAATGGGAATATGCTGCTTTAGCATTAATTGGAAATACTTATGATGAAAGACTATATGAAAGAAGATTATTTCCTTGGGATGGACATAATGTAAGAAATTCAGAAGGAAAAAACCAAGGCGTTATGATGGCTAACTTTAAGCGTGGTCGTGGTGATATGATGGGTACCGCTGGCGCTCTTAATGATAATGGAGCAATTACAGTTCCCGTTTCATCTTATTGGCCAAATGACTTTGGATTATATTGTATGGCTGGTAATGTTAATGAATGGGTATTAGATGTTTACAGACCATTATCTTATGAAGATGTAAATGATTTCCGTCCATTTAGAGGTAATGTTTTTACTTCCTTAGTTAAAAACGATGATGGTAGTATTGCAGCAAAAGATAGTTTAGGTAGATTGAAAACTACACCAGTTTCCGACGAACACGCTGCAGAAAGATACAATTATAAACATGCTGATTACATTAACTATAGAGATGGTGATTTAATTTCAAGAATTGATTATGAAAGTCAGGAAGACTCTAGAGGTGTTGGCTCAACAGGTGGAATGTATGCTCAAGATGTTGAAGCTGGTGATATGTCATCATTAGTTTCTGATAAAGCAAGAGTTTATAAAGGAGGTTCTTGGAGAGACAGAGTATATTGGTTAAATCCAGGAGCAAGAAGATTTTTAGATCAGGAACAATCAAGGGATGATATTGGATTTAGATGTGCTATGATAATGGTAGGAAGCCCAACAGGAAAATAATTGAAAATTTTAATACATTTAAAAAACCTCATTAAATTATGAGGTTTTTTTATTTAACAAAAGATGGATATAGAACATTTATATAAAATTTATATAAAATACAGATTTATATCAACGGATAGCCGAAAGTGTGAGAAGAATGCTTTGTTTTTTGCATTAAAAGGTGAAAATTTTGATGGAAATAATTATGCTTCAAAAGCATTAGAAAATGGATGCTCATTTGCAGTTGTTGATAAGAAAGAAGTTATTTGTGATGATAGATATATTTTAGTAAATGATGTTTTGCAAACACTACAGACTCTTGCAAATTATCATAGAAAGAAATTGAAACTGCCTATTTTAGCAATTACAGGTACCAATGGGAAAACTACCACAAAAGAACTGATATCAGCAGTATTAAAAAAGAAGTTTAATGTTATTAATACGATTGGGAATCTGAATAATCACATTGGAGTTCCATTAACTTTACTTTCAATGGATGAAAAAACAGAAATTGGAATCGTGGAAATGGGTGCCAATCATCAAGGAGAAATAAAATTACTTTCTCATATTGCTGAACCAAATTATGGAATAATAACCAATATTGGCAAAGCACATTTAGAAGGATTTGGATCTTTTGAAAATATTATTTCAACAAAAACAGAGTTATATCAATTTATTTCAGAAAATAAAGGTCTTATTTTTTTTAACGGAAATAATAAAATATTAAAAGAAAAAATAAATTTACTTCCAATAAAGAACATAAGCTACGGAATAAATAATGATGATGTTGTAGCTATTAATACCTATTCATCAAAATTTCTTTCCATAGATATAAGGATTAATAATAAAACAAAAAAAATAAACACCAATTTAGTAGGTGATTATAATGTTGAGAATGTTTTAGCAGCAGTTTGTATTGCAAATTATTTTAAGGTTGACTTAGACGAAATGATTGATGCAATTGAAAATTATAAACCGACAAATAACAGATCACAATTTGTAGAAACAAAGCAAAATAATTTAATTCTTGATGCATATAATGCTAATCCTACTAGTGTTGATGCAGCATTGCAAAACTTTTATTCGCAAAACCTAATGAATAAGTGTATTATTTTAGGAGATATGCTTGAGTTGGGAAATGAATCTCTAAATGAACACCAGGTCATCTTTAACAAAATCGAAAAAATGAATTTTTCGATGAAGATTGTTGTTGGGGATATTTATTCTAAGATAAATCCCGGAAAAGATATTTTACAATTTTATAATGTTGAAAGCCTAATTGATTGGTTAAAAATCAATAAAATTGTAAATTCGAATGTGTTGATTAAAGGTTCTCGTGGAATTAAATTAGAAAGAATAGTTGAATTTCTATAAAATTATTAGGTATGTCAAATAAAATTATGGACCCTATTGTGGGCAAATTAACGGGCTTAAGGTAAAAATCGCACCCCTGACATGGAGTTAGATTGGAAAGAAAGTGCCAGAAATTATTACATGCTATATTGAAGTTGTTCCTACCGACACTGTAAAATGCGAAGTTGATAAGGTTAGTGGTTATTTAAAACTTGACAGACCACAAAAGTATTCAAATGTTGTACCTGCTATATATGGATTTATTCCACAAACATTAAGTGGCGATCGTGTTGCTAAAATTTGTGCGGAAAAAACGGGTAAGCAAGGTATTAGGAGATAAAGACCCAATTGACATTTGTATATTAACCGAAGAAGATATTACACATGGTGATATTTTAGTTAGAGCTAGGCCCATAGGTGGTTTTAGAATGATTGTTGGAAACGAATCAGACGATAAGATTATTGCTGTTTTAAACAAAGATGCCGTTTATGGTTTTTATAAAAATATTACTGATTGTCCAGATTTAGTAATTGACAGTTTTAAGCATTATTTTTTAACCTATAAAGATCTTCCAGGCAACAGAGCAAATACAGAAATAACTCATACCTATGGAATAGAAGAAGCCTGTGAAGTAATTAAATGAGCTTTGCAAGATTATCATGAAAGGTTTAATAATCTTGAAAATATGTTATCCATTTAGTTTAGAATTTCAAATCGCTAAAAATCTTTTTACTTTTTATAAAATAGCTTAAAACAATACTCTTTTTATAAATAGTATTTGGAATAGAAACTGCTTGTTTAAGCAGTTCTTTTCTTTTTGATCTATTCTTTTTCAGGTTTTTATAAAAGTGCATATGTGCTTTAAAAACAGCATTAAAGCTAGAAAACTTAAATTGAATTAGAAATGTTAATGCTGATAATCCATCCAGACACATTCTTGCAAACATTATTGGAAGAACTTTACCTTTAGGCAGATTGTTATATAAAAGGTAAAGATTATTTCTGAAATTTAAATACAGCTTAAATGGGTTGTTATTTGGCAGTGTTCCACCACCAACATGATAAACTTCTGACAAGGGATTGTAAACTATCTTATATCCCATATTTTGTAGTCGCCAACATAGATCAATTTCTTCCATATGAGCAAAGAAATCATCATCTAAACCACCAGCTTTATGGTATAATTCTGAATTAACGACCATGCAAGCACCACTTGCCCAAAATATTTCAGTAGTTGCATCATATTGATTCTCATCCTTTTCAATAGTTCCTAATATTCTACCTCTGCAAAATGGATAACCATATTTATCAATAAAACCACCAGCTGCACCAGCATATTCAAACAATTCTTTTTGAGCGTAAGATTTTATCTTAGGTTGACAAGCGGCAATTTTATCATCGGAATCCAAACATTCAATTAGGGGAGAGAGCCAGTTATTTGTAACTTCAATGTCAGAATTTAGTAATACATAATATTTAGCTTCAATTTGGTTTAAGGCTTTATTGTAACCACCTGTAAAACCATAATTTTTATCAAATATAATTGTGCGAATAGTTGGATAATTCTCCTTTAAGTATTCTATTGAGTTATCTTTTGAATTATTATCGGCAATAATAATTTCTGAATCTGAATCATTAGTGTAATTTACTAATGTAGGCAAAAACTTTTCAAGAAAATGT
>CAZPMA010000074.1:0-16425 GCA_964587535.1 uncultured Bacteroidales bacterium | reverse complement strand
CAGGACCCCATCCTTAAAAGGGATGTGCTCTACCAGCTGAGCTACTGAATCAATCGGACTGCAAAAATAAAACCTTTTTTTTTAAATCAAAAAAAATAGCATAAAAAACACATAAAAAAATCATTTTTTTCATAAAACACTTATAATAAATTGAATAATTGTATAATTGCAGTATTAAAATAATGATTTATGTACACTGCTGAAACTAAAATAAGAGTTAGATACGGTGAAACCGATAAAATGGGTTATGTATATTATGGTAATTATCCTCTTTATTATGAAATCGCACGAACTGAATTAATGCGCAAGTTTGGTTACTCTTATAGTAAAATAGAAGAAATGGGGATTATTTTACCAGTAAAAACTTTGGACATTAAATATCATTTAGCAGCTAAATATGATGATTTATTAAGGATTAAAACTACTATTAAAGAATTACCCGGAGTTAGAATCACATTTTATTATGAAATTTATAATGAGCAGGATGAACTGCTAAATGAAGCAACCACCATGCTTATATTTGTTGATGATAAAACACGTAAACCTCGAAAAGCTCCTGATGAATTATTAGAAAAGTTTAAAAAATATTTTATGTAAATTGTTGATTAACAAAAGGAAATATCTAAGGTGTTTCCTTTTTTTTTATGATTTAGTGTAATGATTTAAAATTGTATTCGTCTTATTATTGAATTGAGCTTAGTTCTTAACAATTTATTAATTTAAAAACAATTTGAATCATGAAAAAAGTATTAACAATATTAGTTTTAGCTGCATTTCCAATTTTATTAAATGCACAAGATTTCGTTGATAATTTAATCCATAAATATCAGGGACAAAAAGGTTTTACTACGGTTGTAATAAACAGTGCATTATTTGAAATTGCTGCAGCAATTGATGATGATGAAGATCTACAGAAAATGAAAGGAATGATTGATAACATTAGAATAATCGCAATGGAAGATCATTTTTCTGATAGTAAAATTAACTTTTTCGACGAAATGAAATCTCAGGTAAATACAAGTCAGTACATTGAGTTAATGACTGTAAAAGAGTCGGATAACGATGTGGTATTTTATGTAAAATATGCCGCTGATAAAGACATTGAAGAATTGCTGTTGGTAGTTGGTGGAACAGATGATAATGCTGTAATAAGCATACAAGGTAAGATCAGCTTAAAACAACTGGCATCATTATCTAAATCGGTAGATATTACAGGATTTGAATATCTGGACGAATTAGAAAATAATTAGAAAGGGAGAGTTACTGACTCCCTTTCTCAAAATTTATTTGTAATTTTCGTGATCTTGTTCACGTATTATGACATCAACAGAATTTAAAACAAAAATATTACCTTTTAATTCAAAGCTTTTGGGATTTGCCAATAGGTTTATGAATGATCTCGATGAAGCTAAAGATGTGGTACAAGAAATTTACATTAAGCTTTGGAGCATGCGTAATGATCTGGTAAAATATAATAGTATCGAAGCGCTTGCTATGAGAATGACAAGGAATCTTTGTTTAGATAAAATAAAATTAAAAAAAACAGTTCCTTTAAATGGAATCGAAAGAAACTTAACTGAACAAGAAAATAATAGTAATGAAGCAGAGATATTATTAGCTGCAAAAAGAGCTAAAGTTGCTATAAACCAATTAGATGAGCCGCAAAAGACAATCATGCAGTTAAGAGATATTGAAGGATATGATTACGAAGAGATAGGACAAGTCCTTGATATGAATGTAAGTACTGTTAGAGTTAATTTGTCAAGAGCAAGAAAAAAAGTTAGAGAATATTTATTATTAAAATATTATAGTCATGGATCTATTAAAAATAAAAGCTCTATTAGAGAAATATTATAACGGAGAATCTTCGAAAGAAGAAGAAAAGATCCTTCAGGAATACTTTGCTGGAGATAATATTAGCGATGAATTGCTTGCTGACAAAGATATCTTCACATATAATTCTGAACAAAAATTAACAATAAATCAATTGCCGGATATCTCTGAACAAATTTGGGATTCAATTGAAAAAGCAGAAGGAATTATACATATCTCAAAATCAAGAAAAATTATTTATTGGACATTAAGAGTAGCAGCCGGAATAGTGGTGCTTTTTGCTTCTTATTTTTTAATAAATAATATGGTAAACCTAAATAAAAATGACTATCCTGTTGCAGATACATATGATAATCCTGAGCAAGCATACGAACAAGCAAAACAAACTTTAATGTATGTATCCGCTATGTTAAATAGTGGGACAGAACACCTTGAACCAATCGCAAAAATTAATGAAGGAAAAGAAAAATTAAATCCCTTAGCTAGTTTTAATGATGGAATTAAAGAGTTAAAACAAATAAAGAAATATCAAATTGCAAATAAATATATTAAATAATAAAGCCATGAAAAAGATTCTTTTATTTTTTGCAGTAATAGCAATTCCTTTTATTGCAAAGTCGCAAACGCCTATTGATGAGTTATTTGACAAATATAGTGGTACCGACGGAATAACATCAGTATATATCACTAGTTATATGTTCAGTATGTTTTCTGATCTGGAGACTGATGATCCTGAGTTCGATGAACTGGTTAAAAACTTAAAAGGAATAAAGATTTTAGCAACCGATGAAACATATACCGGAAATGCTAATTTTTATAAGGAAATCATTAACAAATTGCCAATGGATCAATATAAAGAGTTGATGGTGATAAAGGAAAAAGATCAGGATGTTAAGTTTTTAGTGAACGAAAAAGATGGTAAAATTGTCGAGTTACTTTTAATTGTTGGTGGTAAAGGGGAGAATGCGATAATAAGTATTCAAGGAAACATTGATATTAAAAATATTTCCAAACTATCCAGATCAATGAATATTAACGGCTTAGAACATTTAGAAGAAATTGACGAAAAATAAAAAATAAACACATGAAAAAAAGCTTAGTTTTTTTATTGATTGCAATTTTATTGCAATCATCTTGTATTGTTAAAGATAAATATAAAGAATCAGATATATTTTCAGAATATGAAACGGAGAAAGGCTTCGGGGTATTTCATATTCCACCGGTTTTATTTAAAATCGTTTTTTCACTTTCGGATGATAAGGAATTTGAAGTAGAAGAGTTAATAGATAAGGTTGATGCATTCAAGGTTTTATTTTTTGAAGAATCGGAAGAAACAATTAAACTGAATGAATTAAATACTACAATTAAATCTAGTATTAAGAAGTTTAATTATAATCTTTTAACCAGAATAGCTCAGGAAAATAACGACATATCAATATATATTATTGATCAGGATGAAGTTATTAGAGAAGTACTAATCCTGATTATTTCTGAAAAAGAGTATGTAGGTGTTAATTTGGTAGGGAAATTAACTAAGGATGATGTGATGAATGTATATAAAACATTGGATTTTAACAATCTTAAAAAGATGAGTAATTAATCAAAACCAAAATACATTTTATTTTTTTAAAAAAAAGATGATGCTCATGAGTATCATTTTTTTATGTAATAAAAAGCTGTGTTCATCAAAAAAAGATATGAATAGAAAAATATAACTTATATTATAATTAAATTAGTAAAACATATTACTTTTTTAAATTAAATAATAACAACTTAAAACATGAAAAAATTACTTGCAGTATTGCTTATGGTCGTTGTGGTATTATTTATATCATGCGACAAAGATGATGATGATAGTTCAACACCATCAATTAAGGGGAAATGGTATTTATATCAGATTATTGACACGTATGATTATGACAGTAAGTATACCGAAGAGTGGACGTACGATATAGGTAGTGATATAGATTATATGGGTACTCAATTGTATGAAATTACAAGTGACATGATAACTATGTATGAGTATGATTCTGATGAACCTGGAAATTGTTATACTTGGTCAATGTCTTATGAATTAGATGGGAATAATTTGATTATTGATGAAAGCAATTATAATAAGCTAGAATATAGTGAAATAGTAAAATTTCATTTCGAAGGATCAATGCTTGTTGTTGTAAGTTCTTATGAAAATGATTATTATTCTGCTTCACATACACAGAAATTTAAACCATACAGTGGCGAATTACCCCCAGCAAGTTGGGAAGCAGGTGTTTCAGATGATCAATATGAACCAGATGATAGCTATGTAATGGCAACAGCAATTACTTTGGGTAGTTCGCAAACTCATATTACCACTATAGGTGATGAAGATTGGTTTAGTTTTAATGGTGTTATGGATGAAACTTACTTAATTAAAGTGTCTGCTAATAGTGTTGATAATTACCTTTATCTATATGATACCGATGGATATACTTTATTAGATTCTGATGATGATAATGATGATGATGTTCCTGTGGTAACTATTAATGGTTTAAATCCTGTATTGTTATGGGATTGTCCTGTTACAGGCACATATTATTTTAGTGTAACCGGATACGATGAATATGATGAAGGGGTTTATAGTGTTGAAATTAATACTTCAGACCTTACAATAACTAAAAATGATTCTAAAGAATCAATTAAGAAGACTGAAAAAACTGTCAGATTTCCTTTTTTATTAAATAAGTAAAATTTAATACTAATTAAATATTTTATATAATAAAATATAAAAGTTATTTACTATAATGTATAGATAATTTAAAATATTTATATAAAAAATATATTAACTTAGTGAAACCTTTTTAGGTAAAATTACATCTAGTAAAAAGAATTACTAATTAAAATTGATTAATATGCAAAACATGAAAAAATTATTGGTTATGTTGCTTATGTTAGCAACAGTAGTGTTTATCTCTTGTGATAAAGAGGAGGATGAAAGTGGCCCGTTAACTGCTAAAGAAGCTAAAGAAGAATTAGCTGACCTTGGTGAAAATATGGGTGACATGATTACCAACATGGAAAACTCTGATGGAATGTCAGTATTTATGTATATGACTTCTTTGCCTGATCCATTTTCTGTTCCTAATAAATCTGCTGGCGATGCTGAATTATTTAACAAAATCGAAAAGTATTTATTGCCAACAACCATTTTAAACAAACTTGAAGCTTTACCAAACTTTGATTTTAATAATTTAGTTGGAACATATACCTGGAATTTCATATCTCAAAATTGGGATGTAACATTTGGTACTCCAGCTGATAAAATTATTATTAATTTTCCTTCAAATGAAACAGCAACTACAAATGATGCTGTATTAACTATTTATAATTATCATGAAACTTTAATCGATGATGGATATGGTGGTTATTATAGCCCAGATTTAATTAGTGCAGACATTAAAGTTGATGGTGTTAAATATTTAGGACTTGAAATGAATGCCACTTGGGTTAATGATGGACCTCCATCAGCATTGAGTGTTGATGCTTATATTATGCCATTTAATTTTATTGTTGATTTTGATATGGGATCTCTGGAAGCAAATCTAGATGCAAAAATCAAGTATAATGGCACAACTGTATTTTCTACTGGTGTAGGTGCAACATGGGCTAGTAGCATGGATGATGAACCTGAAACAATTTCTGGATTTATTCAATTGTATGATGTTAAGTTTACTGCTAATGTTGAATTAGCTGACTTATTTGAAGCTATGGAAGCATTTGTAGAACCTCCTACAATTGAAGAAATGAATACTTTATTCAATAGTTACATTACTGCAAGAGTATATGTTGGTGGTGATTTTGCTGCTAAAATTCTTGCTGATTTTACTGATGTAGCTGGAGCTGGCTTCCCAATTGATGAAGAAGCAGGTATTTATCTTGATATATTGTTTGAATTCTCGGATGGATCTACTACTTCTGCAATTCCTTATTTTGCTACATTTGCAGAACAGTTAATTACATTTGTTGGTTCGCTTCAAAGTTATTTTAATGGCGGAGAAATATCTAAATAAATAAGCTAAGATAAAAAATAAAGAGGCTGTCTATAAAGGTAGCTTCTTTTTTTATGCTTTTTTAAGTTCAATAACAGTTATTTCTGGTGGCATTCCAACTCTTCCCGGATAACCAATATTGCCAAAACCACGATTAACATATAAATATTGATTGCTTTCTTTATATAAGCCCGCCCAACGTGGATACTTGTATTTTACCGGACTCCATTTTATATTACCTATTTCAATTCCAAATTGCATTCCGTGAGTATGACCTGATAGAGTTAGGTTAATATCGGTTTTATCTAATACTTCAACATCCCAGTGCGATGGATCATGTGACATTAAAATCTTAAAAGGAACATTTATTGCATTAATTAATGCTTTTTTAAGATCTCCATGCTGCGGAAAAGGGGGTAATCCCCAGTTTTCAACTCCAATTAATGCTATTTCTGAATTATCTTTTTTAATTATCGCAGAATCATTTAGTAACAAGTTAAATCCTATTTGTTTATGGAGATGTATTAATTTTTGCAGATTCTGCTCTTTTTCATTCATATTTTTCCAATCAAAGTAATCTCCATAGTCATGATTACCCAAAATAGAATAAAGTCCGTATTTCGCCTTTAATTTACTTAATATAGGAACCCAACCATTTAATTCTTCCGCAAAATTATTTACTAAATCCCCTGTAAACAGTATTAAATCAGGATTTTGGTCATTAACAAGATCAATAGCTCTGGTGACTTTATTTTCATGTCCTAAGAAGCTTCCAATATGAATATCAGAAATTTGTACAATTTTAAAGTTTTCAAAATCAACTGGAAGATTGTGAAAGTGAATAGTTTCATTAACAATCCTAAAATTAAATCTACCTTTTATCATTCCATATAGAATAGAAGTAAAAGGAATGGCTGCAACTATTAATCCCAACTGAGTTATAAACGTTGCTCTTGAAATGCCATTGATATTTTGGTTTAATTCTATTTCAGTATTCGTTGAAAATTTTGAAATTATATATTTAACTACATAAACTAAATCATCAACTAAATGAAATGCAATAAACACAAGTTTTGGTATGTAGAATAGCAAGAAAGTACCTGCTAACAAAAAAAAGTGTTTAAAAATACGTGGTTCTCGTTCTAAGGGTTGATAAGCTCTAAATATTAATAAAAAGGAGATAATGATAACTGGGATTAACCAATAAATAAAGAAAATAGTGTATTTAATGTACTTTAAATTAATATTTTCAACTAAAATCTTGATTCCTTTAAACGAATATAAATCAACTAAAATGATAAATGTGAATATGAATATAAAAAGCATGGCAAATTTTTCCTTCATAATTTTTTACTGTTATTATCTAATCAAATTTATTCCTTATATTAACAATTCTATAGGAAATAAACATAAATAATTTCTAATAGTTTAAAATAAAAATACTCAAAGTGTAATTATTTTAATGTATGTTTTTATATATTAGTTAATTGTTATGGTTAATTAAATAATAAATTGAATTGTGTTTGACAAAGAAAAAATTGTGAAAGAATGTGTTTTTAATGCATCCAGGAGTAGTGGAAAAGGAGGGCAAAATGTAAATAAAGTATCAACTAAAGTTGAATTGAGATTTGATTTGAATAATACAGAATGTTTTACTATTAATGAGATTGAAAGAATAAAGGAAAAACTAAAAAACAGAATTTCCAATGATGGAATTTTAATACTATCATCTGATGCAGAGCGCACTCAATTAGCCAACAAGAAAAAAACAATTGATTTATTGAATGAAATCTTAGAAAAAGCTTTGAAAAAGCCAAAAAAAAGGATAAAAACAAAACCTACAAAATCTTCGAAAGAAAAGCGATTAAAGAATAAAAAGATATTGTCTGATAAAAAAAGGCAAAGACGATTAGAATAATTATTTTTTTAATTTTTCTAAATCTTTTTTCATATCAACAACCATTTTATATAAGTTATTAACTGATAATTCATCTTTTTCAGGAAGATCAAAACTAATGAAACCCAGCGCTTTCCAAATCTCTTGCACTTCTTCTGTCTTTATTGTATAAGGTTCATATTCAGGATTATCTGATTTTAAGATAAATTCGTTATTCGTATCTAAATTATTTACAAGACGTTTATATACAATTCCTTCATCCTTAGATATCAATATATATGGTTTATTATCAATAATTTCATTCCAGTTAATTAAATACTCACAAATAATATATGAACCTGACTTTATTGGCTCCATACTGTCACCTTTAATTTGAAATACCCGATAGGTTTTTTCTTTACTTAACTCAACCAAAGGGAGTGAGAAATGTGGTAATTTTTCAATGTAAGTAGGATCTGAATAACCGTTTGTATAGCCTGCTGATGCTTGTATAGGAACGGTTGTAATTAGTTCTTTATCTTCGTTATTTACTAAGGTGCTGATAACCCGAATATTACTTCCTGTGATGAATTCACTATTTATGGTTGCCGGACTTTTCCATAATTGCAATTTTACCAGGTTATCAATAGAAATATTGAAAAAATAAGCAATATCTTTTAAAACATTTAGTTTAGGAATTGCTCTGTTTTCTTCATATGATCCAACTACAGCTCTTGTTACCCCAATGCTTTTGGCGAATTCATCCTGAGTTAAACCTTTAGACTTTCGTAAATATTTAATATTTGATCCCAATAAATCCATAATGCTAATAAAATTAGAATATTTTGTAAATATATCAAAAAATACTAATAAAAATAGTTTTAAGTGCAAATATAATTAGTATATTTGCTAATATTAATAGCATTAAGCATGGGATATGTAAAAATAATACAACCTATACTTACTGCCGGCAAAGTTATATGCATTGTAACATTGTTCAGTAATTGAATAAAAAAAAAGAATTCTGAGATGAATATATTTTTATATGATCAAAGTTTTGAAGGGCTTTTAACTGCCATATATGAATCAATTGAGTTAAACATTTTGCCCGACAAAATAGTAAGCACAAAATCATTTCAAGATGATTTATTTGCTGCAAAGTATGATATAACAACTAATTCAGAGAAGTTTGAAGATATGTGGAATAGGGTTTTGGAGAAATCTGATGAACAAAACTTGCAGCGAATTTTTAAAGCTTTTTTGTCAGAAGTTAAAGATATTGAATTAATTATATACAATTATATTAAGTTAATATTAAATTCCACTGATAATTCTGATTTAAATATTCGCAATGACAATTCCATAAAAATATTAAACTTACAAAAGAAGGTAAGCAAGGAAGCTCTTAAGGTGATCATGATTGTTCGATTTCAAGAAACAGTTAATAAATTATTTTATACTACATTAGAACCTAATTATAACGTATTACCGTTGACAATTAAACATTTTCGTTCACGTTTTGCCGATAAAAAATGGGTAATATTTGATACTAAACGTAAATATGGATATTATTATGATTTGGATAAAGTAAGTCAGATTACTATTGGAAAACAAAAGATTGATAATAAGACTGGTATAGTTAAAAAAGAAGCATTGCACGTGAGCGAAAAACTACTTCAAAAATTATGGCGTGGGTATTATGATATGATTAATGTAAAAGAACGAAAAAATATTAAAATAAACTCACAGTTTCTGACAAACCAATTCTGGAAATTTTTACCTGAGAAAGAAAGTAATCCTAAATCAATAATTATACAATAATTTATTTAACTTCAATAATCTAATTTCGCTTTTCAGAAATATGATATTAAACTTTATTCTTGATTCAAAATCTATACTTTTGTATTATTAATAAAAGTTATTTAGATGCATTTTACAATTATAATAAATCAAGTATTAATACTAGCTTTTCTAGCATTTATTGGAGTAATTGCTACTAAAGCTAAAGTAATTACAGAGCAAGTAAAAAATAGCATATCACTCATTGTTTTTAATATCACTTTACCTGCATTAATCATTTCTTCTGTTACTCATGTTGAGCTCAATAAGGAAATATTAACAAATAGCATCTGGGTATTTATAATGTCTAATATTGGTATTTCTTTATTGTATCTAATTGGTCGGATTTCCAGAAAATTGCAAAGGATTGATGGTAAAAAGGGAAATGTTCATATAATTCATACAATGCTTGGTAATGTTGCATTTTTAGGTTATCCTTTGTTTTCTGCATTATTCCCTGGTGGCGAAGGTTTATTTTATGCGGTTATATTTCATCTAACACAAGATATTTACATATGGACAGTAGGTGTTTATGAATTTCATAATAGCAAAGACATTAAATTTACAGAAAGTATAAAGCATCTGATTAATCCCAATACAATTGCTTTTGCAGTAGGTTTAATAATGTTATCTCTCGGATTAAAAATTCCGGAAATCATTTATAATCCCATTAGTGGCTTAGGTAAAACTACAATATATCTGGCTATGCTATATATTGGTGCAGTTCTTGCACAGAATCCAATGATGGAAGCATTTAAAAAAATGGAAATCTATGTTCTGAGTTTTAATAAGATGGTTTTTGTACCTTTTATATTGCTTCTTATCATAAATTTAATATCATCACAATTTAATATTCATATTGGAAATATAGCAAAAACAGTTGTTGTAATGCAAACATCAATGCCGTGTATGGCTATGGTGGTGGTACTTGCAAAAAGATTTAACAGCGATGATATTCATGCTACTGAGAATTTATTCTTAACAACAATCATTTCATTAGGGACTTTGCCTTTTATTTATTATTTAACTCAGATTTTTTAATAGGGTAAATCTTATTTACTTAATCTAAATATTAGAATAGTTGATAAATAGGGTTTGGTTTACAGGTTAATTGATTTAATCACAGTGTATTAATAACTTTTGGTTAGAGAAAACTAGCCAAAAGTTTTTGGAAAGAAAATTGATTTATATAATATAAATTACTTATTTTAAAATAAATATTTGATATATGAATCTTTCAGAACAAAAGATACTGAAAAGCATTAAGAAAGGTGATATTACTGAATTTGAAGCTCTTTTTAAAGAGTATTATCAAAGATTATGTGATTTTGGAATCAGATACTTAAGAAGCATTGATTTAGCTGAAGAAATTGTTCAGGATACATTTTATAATATTTGGAAAAACAGAGCAACATTAAACATTAAAACATCTTTAAAGTCATATTTATATACTGCAGTTAGGAATAACTGTTTGCAGGAATTAAGAACTCGTTCTTTAGATATAAAGTATGAGAACTATTATAAAACACATTATGTAAATGAAAGCCTTAGTCCGGTAGATGAATTAAATGCCAAAGAGCTATCGATAGTTATTAATAAAGCACTAAATTCATTACCCGAAAGATGTAAAACAATATTTAAGCTTAGTAGGGATGAAGGACTTAAATATCATGAAATTGCTGATAAATTATCTATTTCGATAAAAACAGTTGAAGCAAATATGGGGAAAGCCTTAAAACAATTTAGACATTATTTAAAGGAATATGCTGAAGCTGTATAAAAAGGGGAAAATTATGAAAGATCATGAATATATTGAAAATTGGGATTTGATTGCAAAGTATTACTCTGATGAATGTAATCAAAAAGAAACTGAAGAATTACTTCAGTGGTTAAATAAAAGTCAAGAAAATAAGGAACTGTTTTATGAAGTTAAAAAAGATTTGGAATTATTAAATTTAAATAAATCAATGAACAAGGTAAATGTTGATTCGGCTTGGGATAAAGTTAAAAATAGGATATTAAATGATGAACAATCAGCTAATATACCTGAAAAAGCTATGATGCAGTGGAACTTTAACAGGGTGTTAAAGTATGCGGCTATGATTATTATTATTCTTGGAATTGGAATTACATTTAGTAAATTATATAATTCAAATCCATTAATTGAAGAATATACTGATAACACTGAGCAGGGTAAAGAAATTATTTTACCTGATGGCACAAAAGTGTTCTTAAATTCTAACAGTTATATAGCATATCCTAAACAATTTGCCGAAAATGAAAGAAGAGTCGGGTTAAAAGGTGAAGCTTTCTTTGATGTTACTAAAAATACTGGGAAACCTTTCATTATTGAATCAAATAACGCTGAAATAAAAGTGCTGGGAACATCTTTTAATGTAAATGCAAAATTACCCCATAACGAAATTCATGTTTATGTAAGAACAGGTCTGGTTCAGTTATCACGTAAAAGTAACCAGGAGGATAAAGTATTAATCAACCCGGGTGATTTAGGAAAATTAACAACAAACAAGATAGAAATGGTAAAAAATGAAGATCCAAATATTCTTTCATGGAGAACCAAAGAAATCATTTTTAAAGAAAGTAAGATTTCGGAAGTAATATCTGTTTTAAATAAAACATATAATACTAATATTCAGTGTGATGATGAAGATATTTTGGATTTGAGATATACTTCTACATTTAGGAACCAAGAAATAGATTCAATAATAAATGTAATTTGTGCTACTCACAATTTAAAAACTATTAAAAGTGAAGAAGGAATTAAATTAGTTAGATATTCATATTAACAGTATATTTATATTAAATATGCGTTAAATATGAGTATTAATAACTTAAAAATACCCGGCATTAAGGTTCTGATTACTGGAATTTTAATGCTTTTTTTATTTCAATACTGTTATTCTCAATCTATTTTAGATACATCACTAACTTTTAAGATCAAGGATAAATTTGTAAGTGAAGCATTACAGATAATAGGCAGTGATATAGGATATGATTTTTCGTATAATCCTGATTTAATTGCTATTAACCGAAAGATAAAAATTGAGTATAAAAATAAACCATTATTTGAGCTTTTAAATGAAATTATTAATGATTCAACTTTAACTTTTACTGAAGTAGATAAACAAATCGTAATCTATAAAAAAGAAACAATACAATTGATTAAAACGATTGAAGGTTTTGATCAAACAAACGATTTTTTAATTATTAAAGGGCATATAATTGATGGAATAACAGGTGAAAATTTGCCTTTTGCAAATATGGCCATTTTAGGTAAAAGCCTAGGATCAATTAGTAATGATAATGGGTATTTTAGATTAAAAGTGCCATCTTCATGTTTTAATGAAAGCATTGTTGTTTCTTATATGGGTTACAGAAACGCTGTGATACCTATTAAAGACCTTTCTATAGTTGATAATAAGATATACCTTGAGAAAGATATAATTAAACTTAAAGAAGCTATTATCAGGATACAAAATCCGAAAGAATTATTAGCACAGTCAATTCATAATATTAATGAAAATTATTATGATAAACCTTATAACATTACTGGTTTTTACAGAGAGTATGTTAAAAAGAAAAATGAATTGTCATCAATATCTGAAGCTGTAATTAAAGTTTATAAAAGTCCTTATGAAGGTAACTTTTCAGATCAAACCAAGCTGTTAAAAAGTAGAAAAAATACCTTTTATTCACAAAGAGATACGTTCATATTTAAACTGCAAGGTGGATTATATTCAAGTTTATTTCTGGATATAATAAAAAATCCACCATATTTTTTCAGTGAATTATATTTTCATCATTTTATTTATACATTAGAAAATATAACAATGTATAATAACACAACTGCATATGTTATAGGGTTTAAACCAAAATATTATCTGGAAGATAACTCGTATGAAGGGAAAATTTATTTAAATTCCGTTGACCTTGCAGTTTTAGCTGTTGAAATTAGTATAAGCAGAGAAGCATTAGATAAAATTGGCAGAAGCCTGGTAGTTAAAAATGCACGTAGGATGCAGGCAAATCCTGAAAGTGTTAATTATCATGTTAATTATAGAAAAATTGGGGATAAATATTTTTTAAATATGGTAAGAGGAGAATTAACCTTTAGAGTGAAACGAAAAAGAAAACTATTCTCAACGAATTATAAGACGGTGTTTGAATTGGCTACGCATAATGTTGATACAGTTGATATTGAACGATTTGAAAGGAGTGAAGTTATAAAATTAAAAGGCATTTTTATTGATGAAAATTATCAATACGATAATGACTTCTGGGGAGATTACAATTATATAATTCCTAACCAGTCATTGGAAGAAGCATTAATAAGAATACAGAAAAAAATGGATTCAATAAAGAATGAATAATTTTTTATTCATTCTTTACATATGCTCTTACCCAATCAATTTCCATAGATGCTTGACCATTAAATGGTGTTTCTTGAGCAATTCCTGAACTTAATACAATATACATTGGTTCTTGCGGCACTCCTTCTGTTTGTTCATACAGAACAACATCATTAATTTTCCAGGTTAATTTTTCCGGGGTCCACTCTAAAGAGTAAATAAAATAATCCTTTGAGAAATTTAATCCACCTAATGCTTTTTTATTTTGTTTTATCGTACCATCAACATTCCAGTAATTTGCAATTTCAAGTTTTGAAGGTGACTTTTTACAATACTTAAAAATATCAATTTCAGGCGTAATTTTCTCTCCGCGTAACCAAAAGGCATGATGAACAGGATAGGAGTGATTTACCTTTATTTTAGCCTTAAATAAGCCGTATTGTTGTCTAAAATGTTGACCAGTATTTATTAAACCAGATGTATAGCTAAAATGTTTTTCATAAAATCCTTGTGCTGGATCCCATACTTTACCTTTCGCTTCTTCTGATTTTGTTATTATTTTAAGATTACTATTGCCAATTTCTAAATTTGATTCTTTGAAAAATTGCTTTTCGTTAACTTGCACATAATCATCGTTTAACAAGTTTTTACCCCAATAATAACCCGACATCCATTTTTCATCATTGAGTTTGTTTTCTTCAAAATTTTCTTCAAAACTTAGATTCCATACATGTAACTTATCAAAGTCATTTTTCTTTTCAAGCTTCTGATACCAAAGAATTTTTTCAGACTTCTTAAGCTTTTTATACTCTTCTGCCTGCTTAAATTCATCCGAAAGCTTGAATTTATCTTTTGTTAAAAGATATTTCTTTTCTTCTTTAAACTCGTCTGAATTAATGTAAGCTTCAAGTGATTCATAATCAGAAATTTCTTGAGAATCATTTAATTCATTAAAGATTTTGAGTTTTTCAGAATTTTTGAATTTATAGTATTGCTTAATTTCCGATGATTTCTTTAATGATTTATATTCTTGTAGCTTTTTATACTCATCAGTTTTTTCAAATTTAATGTCCTTAACTTTAAGTATATGATTTTTAAATTCATCCGAATTAACTTCATTTTCCAATGTTATAAAATCATTAATTTCTTCTGAATCAATTAATTTTAAATAGTTTTTATATTTTTCAGAATCTTTAAATTTAAAGTAATTTTTAACCTTACCAGACTTGGTAAGTTTTTGATATTCTTTAAGTTTATTAAATTCTTCCTGGTTTTCTTTTTTATCTAATGAGTCAAAATTAACTGATTCGATATATTCTTTAAGTGAAAGGTAATTTTTAAGTTCCGTTGAAGTATCAAAGTTTATGAAATCAGAAAGTTGTTTAGAGTTTTTTAAAGTAAAAAACCATTTATATTTACTTTTTAATTCTTTATATTTTGATTGTTTATCTTTTATTTCCTTTGTTTTTTCTTCTTTTTGTTGAATTAATGATTTTTTAAACTCATCAAATTCAGATGAAGTGAAAAACTGATCTAGTTCTTCATAGTTAGCAAGCTTTTCAGAGTCTTTAAATGAATTATAATCAGTTAGTTCTTTAGACTCCTTTACCTGATAAAAAGTTTTTATTCTTTTTGATTTTTTTAGCTGTTTGTATTGTTTTTCCTTATTATATGGTTCAGAACCAGGAAATTTCTTTGCATTTATTTCACGTTTAATATCTTCAAACTCTTTTGAAGTCACAAAAGCATCTAGTTCTTTAAACCGTGCTAGTTCTTCAGACTCAGAATATTCAGTAAACTCTTCATATTCCTGTTTAAGTTTGTTTTCTTTTTCTTCAAGTAATGAAGTTTTCGGTATCATTCCGAATTTTGCTTTTAACGAAAAATTTGCACACATATTATTCTATAATTTATTGCCAACGGTTAAAGATATAAAAAAATCATTAGATGTATTTCAAAAAAAGCACTTATTGTTAGTATAGAATTTACCTTATGAAAACAAAAAAGGGTTAACATTTATTGTTAACCCTTTTAATTAATTGATAGTTATTTAATTAATTAATATGCTTTAAAGCTTCTTCTGTTGCTTTAATCATTGGTTTAATAGAAATATTTTCTCCAACTGCTTTTTGCATCCATATTTGTGGAGTTACTCGACCAATTTTCCAAATTCGATCTACTTCATCAGAGAAGTTTTTGCCTACTAGGTATTGTTCTATCTGGAAATCAATTAAATGACCGAATGAGTAGTTAGCAAGATAAAGAGGTGCATTTATCATATGTGAATAAATAGCTAAAATTGGTTCGTCTGTTGTACCATAAACTTCAGCATAGTATTGATTCCAAACATCTTTAGCGATTTGAACTGTTGCATTTTTTAAATCAGTTGCTGTTGCTTCAGGATGTTCATATAACCATTTCCATGTTTTCATATCAACCATTGAAACACCCATAATTTCAAATACAGACCAGTAGTTAT
>CAZPMA010000073.1:0-16604 GCA_964587535.1 uncultured Bacteroidales bacterium | reverse complement strand
AGCGGTTAATCCAATTGTTAAGCCCAAAAGATTTATTATAAAATAACCTTTCTGTTTAATTAGGTTTCGTATGGCAGTAATAAAATAATTCTTAATCATGGTATGTTAAATTTATTAATTATAATTCATTTATTCTTTCTGCTTATAAGTCAATACATGTGCCAGTCGATAAAAGTATTTATAATCAGCGTTTTAAATTTTATATAAAAAGAAGTACTGTGTAAAAACTTCCAGCATGTGTGTAAGATTTACACAATTATTTTGTAGCTTTGGTTAATTCTATAATATTTGCATATGATTAAAAAAGGTAAAATTCTGATAGTTGATGATAATGAAGAAATCCTGGTCGCTGTTGAAATGCTTTTATCCGGTTATTTCGAAGAGATAAAAACCATAAAAAATCCTAATCTTTTAAATTCGGTATTAGAAAAAGAGCAATTTGATGTTGTTATTTTAGATATGAATTTTAGTGCTGGAATTAGTTCTGGTAATGAAGGAATTTACTGGATGAATGAAATTTTAAACGTTGATCCTAATGCCATCATTGTATTTATTACTGCATATGGTGATTTGGAACTAGCAGTAAAAGCAATTCGCGAAGGAGGAACAGATTTTATTACAAAACCCTGGGATGACGAGAAGTTTATTACTACTATTGAAAATGCCTATAAATTAAGAAAATCTAAAAAGGAAATTTTAAAACTTAAAGATAAACAGGAGCATTTATCTGAAAGTCTTTCAAAACAATTTTCGGATATTATTGGTGAATCGGAAGCAATAAATCATGTTTTTAAAACCATAAATAAAGTAGCCCAAACAGATGCTAATATTTTAATAATTGGTGAGAATGGAACAGGGAAGGAGCTAATCGCAAGAGAAATTCATAATAAATCACAACGTTCAAATGAAATTTTTATAAGCGTGGATGCATCTGCTTTACCAGATTCTCTTTTTGAAAGTGAACTGTTTGGTTTCGTTAAAGGAGCATTTACTGATGCTAAGAATGATAAAGCAGGAAAATTTGAACTTGCTTCAGGGGGGACTTTATTTTTAGATGAGATAGGGAACCTTTCTTTAACAGCACAATCAAAATTATTAACTGTTTTGCAAAACAGGGAGATAAGCAGATTGGGAGCAAATTATAAGATCCCAATTGATATTCGATTAATTTGTGCTACCAATAAGAATATAAATCAAATGATTGAAAATGAAGAATTTCGTGAAGATCTATTATATCGAATTAATACGATTCAGATTGATGTACCACCATTGCGTGATAGAATTGGCGATATAGAGATTTTAGTAGATTATTTTAAGAATAAATACCTAGAGAAGTATCAAAAAGAAGATTTAAAAGTGGATCAATCGGCATTAAAGAAATTAACACAGTATAATTGGCCAGGAAATATAAGAGAACTGCAACATGTCATTGAAAAAGCTGTCATTCTTTGTGAAGGAAATACCTTAAATGATGATGATTTTTGGTTTGGGAAATCTAAAAATACGAATAAATTAGATTCATTGGATTTAAATGAAAATGAAAAGCTTATCATAAAAAAAGCCATTGGGAAAAATATGGGAAATTACAGTAATGCAGCCAAAGAACTAGGTGTTTCCAGAAAGACACTTTATAACAAAATAAAAAAATATGATTTGGAATAAATATAGCTTAAAATTATTTATATATCTTTTAATATTATCATTAATTGGATTTGGATTTTTCTGGTCACTATATTCCGGGCAATTGATTATTACTAACATTGTATTTGTGGGTGTTTTTATTTTATTTTTTTTCTCTTTGCTGCAATATCTTAATAAAACAAACAGAGATTTAAATCAATTTCTGGCATCAGTTAATTTTTTAGATAATTTACCTGTTAAAACAACCACTGATTTATCGCATGGGCAATTAAATTTAACCTACAATAAAATAGTTAGTCAATTAAAGGATGCCTGGGTTGCAAAAGAGCAAGAACATCAATACTTTAAGTATGTTTTGAAACAAATTGGGATTGGAATAATAACACACAATAAAAATGGGGATGTTGAAATCTATAATAATGCAGCAAAAGCGATTTTTGGCTTTGAAAATTTAAAAAATATATCCCAATTAGATTCTTTAAAGATTGGCTTGTCAGAAGAACTAAAGGAAATCAAGCCTGAAAATACAAAATTATTAAAATTTGAAGGAGCTCTGGAAAATATCAAAATACTTGTACGGGCCACTGAAGTAAAAATTGAGAATAGGAAATTAAAATTATTATCATTTCAAAATATAAAAACTCAGTTAGAGCAGAGTGAACTGGAAGCATGGCAAAAGTTAATACGAGTGCTTACACACGAGATAATGAACTCGGTAACTCCAATAAAGTCTTTAACCTATAGTATGCAAAAGAATGTTACAGAAAATGAAGATCTTAATATAGAAAATCTATCAAAGGGTTTAAAGGCTATTGAAAACAGGAGTAAGGGACTTTTAGATTTTGTTGAGTCGTATAAAAACCTTACACAAATTCCAAAACCTAATTATGAAAGAGTACAAATAGATCGTCTTTTTATTGAACTGGAAAGTTTATTTAAGGATGATTTTTGGAATGAAAATATACAGTTTAAGAAAGAATTAAACCCCAATGATTTATCTGTTATAGCTGATAAAAAGTTAATTAGTCAAGTTCTTATAAACTTGTTAAATAATTCGATATACGCGCTTAAGGGGCAAAGGGAAAAAGAAATAAAGATAATTGCTGAACAAATTAATGCAAACAAAATATGTATTAAAGTTTTCGATAATGGTAAAGGAATCCCTGAAGATGTAAAAGATAAGATATTTGTTCCATTTTATACTACACGAATAAACGGTTCAGGAATTGGACTATCTTTTGTCCGTCAGGTAATGCTGCTGCATAATGGGACTATTGAAGTTAATTCAAGAGAAAACAAGGGAACAGTTTTTGCACTTTGTTTTTAAGTAAATCTAAGTATAAATGCTAAAAAATATGGCTTGGAATTGTTGATTCTATTTGTATCTTTGCAAACCCAAAAAGAAATAAAAATGACCGCCACGCAGGGTACTTTGGTACGTGGATGAGAGTTCCACCGGTTAAAAAGGCCCGGGAAAGTCCCGGGCTACTTTTTTATAGTACATGCCAAATGGTCGATATGCTTATTGTCTAAAGTTGTATAGCCTTTCATTAAATTAGCAGTTAAACATGAATGAACAGGAATAATCCCTACCAAATCACCAATGTTAACAGAATCGAATAATGATTCATTTAACTTTAAGGTACCATGTTCCTGCGATAATTTTATTAAGTAATTTTGCTCATCCATTTGTTCCCATCCATTTTCAGTAAGTTTAACCATTAAACCATATACTTTTTCATTTTTTATGGATATAAACTCCTTTGAAAAATGAACACCGCCACCGTAAATTATAATTTCTTGCCTGTTTCTGTGTTTAGCTACAACAGGACAAGCCATTGCAACAGCAATTTGATCAAAACCACATGATCCTATATTGTATTGCATTAAATCATAAAACACAAAATTACCAGGTCTTATCTCGTCTATATGTTCAAAATTTTCAATTATACTGCACGAAGGAGTATCACCAGTTGACATTATTAAATTGGGGTATTCATCAATAAATTGTGCACGTAATAAATTCAATTTCTCCATCGATGTATTATATATTTCTGATACTTCTTTTGGACTTGTAGCCTTATATGTATTGCCAAAATGTGACAAAAACCCTTTAAATATTAGCTTATCTGACCTTTTTGAGATTTTTAAAATATTATCAATTGTAGGAAATATATCAAAAGTAATACCTGTTCTTCTGTAACCAGCATCAATTTTTATAAAATAACCAACAGGCGATTTAAGTTTTTTATTCAGAAATTCAATAGAATGAATATTTTCTAATGTTAGATTCAGATTTATTTTTGATGCAAGTTCATTAATAATATCTATTTGTCGGATATTTGCAGGGAAAGCTATTGTAATATCATCCCAATCATCCGCAAAATATTTTGCCATTTGTAATGAAGAAACAGTAATCTTTTCAACTCCTTCTTTTTTAAACCACTTACCAATTATTTTCGATTGATGTGTTTTAAAATGTGGCCGAAATATAACATTCTGTTTTTTAGCTTTTTCAGCCATCATTTTAATGTTGGTTTTGCTAATATCTTCGCTTATTAGAAGTGTTGGTATAGTAATTTGAGAATAATTCATTAGAATATTATTATGTGAATGAACATTTCAATATACAAATTTGTTAGTAAGATCGAAAGATTATTAAAATCTTTTATTGTTAGGTTTTCGTATTATTTATTTGAATCGCAACAGCATCCGGTTTTTAAGTGGTTTAAAAGTTAATAATATTTAAAATTTGCTGTTGTAGTTGAGCATCTCTCAATAGTTGAAATAAATTAAAAAAGGTTGATGATTGATTAATTTATTTTGTGATAGATCTGAGATTTTGACTTAAAATATTGGGAGATGTTTTTTACTCACAGGAGGAATTACTCCTGTGAGTTCTTATATTAATCCTAATCGTTTAGCACGTTTTTCCCAGATAATTTTAGCTTGCTCTTGCATATCTTCTATATTATCTAGTTCATCCATAATTTCTGTTCCTAATAATGTTTCTATAATATCTTCCATCGTAACAATTCCAACCATTTCGCCATATTCTCCAACGACCATTGCAATGTGTTCCTTTTCTTCAATAAGTTTGTAAAATAATCGAATTATTGGCATTTGTTCGCTTACCACTTTAATTTCACGGCTTAAGTCTTTCAATGTTTTGTTTTGTTTATGCTCAATGATATCCTGCATGATATCGTCTTTTAGAACATATGCTGTAACATTATCAATGTTATCCTTATAAACAGGAATACGAGAGAATCTTATCTTTTCATTTTTTTCGAAAAATTCATCAATCAAGAGATTGTCTGGAGCTGCAAAAACAACTGTTCTTGGAGTCATGATATTTTTAACAGAAATTTTATTAAAAACCATTAAGTTCATTAATATTTTCGATTCTTCTTCTTTGAAAATACCTTCTTTAATACCAATTTCAGCCATAGCATGAAATTCAGAACGACTTAAAACACTTTTACTTTTATTTTTACTTAAAACATGTGTAATTTGATTACTAATCCATATAATAGGGTAAAGTGGGGAATATATTAATATAGTAAGTGCTGTGACAGCAAAAGGAGTTAATTGTTTCCAGTAACTAGCACCAATAGTTTTTGGAATAATTTCCGAAAATATTAAAATAATAATCGTTAAGATTGCTGATGCAATGCTTAAATATTCATTCCCCCAAATAATTTGAACTTGGCTTCCAACTCCAGCAGCACCTATTGTGTGTGCAAATGTATTTAGTGTGTGTATTCCTGCCAGGGTTAGATCTATATTATCTTTATATTGTATTAATCGTTTTGCATATTTCTTTTTTTCTTTGGCTCTAGCAGCAACAAAAGTAGGTGTTATGCTTAATAAAATTGCTTCTAGCACTGAACATAGGAAAGAAAAGAATAAGGCAACAAAAAGATATACAAATAATAATATCATACTAATTATTTTTTATAAAAATTCATTTGTTGAATGTATTTATTGACCAAGTTTGGTAAAAAATATTGAACATTCTTATTATTCTTAATGGCTTTGCGAATAAAACTTGATGAAATTTCCATTAAAGGAGCATCAATTTGTTTAATGTTTGGATGATTTTCATATTCACCTAAACTGTAGCCTGGTCTTGGATAAACTAACAATTGATAATTCTCTAATATAATTTCAGAATTTTTCCATTTATGAAATGAATCAAAATTGTCTGTTCCCATAATAAGAATAAATTTATGAGATGGATATTTTTCGCTCAAATAAGTTAAAGTATCAATAGTATATGAAGGTTTTGGTAATCTAAACTCTATATCAGAAGGTTTAATTATTTCACTTTCGCATAGGGCAAGTTCAACCATTTTAAATCGATCATATTCGTTTAAAAGCGTTTTTTTATTTTTCAGAGGGTTTTGCGGACTAACAACTAACCAAAGTTCATCCAGATTGCTATATTCACTTATATAATTAGAAATTACAAGATGCCCAATGTGTATAGGATTAAATGATCCAAAAAAGAGTCCTATTTTCATAGTATTTACTTTGATATAAAATTACGAACAGCGTTTTCAGCTTCTGAGATTGCTTTTTCAAGATTATCATTGATAATAACTAAATCAAATTGTTGAGCATAAGTAAGCTCTTGTTCAGCTTTTTTTATTCTTGTTTTTATATCTTCATCACTGTCTGTTGATCTGCTTCGCAATCTGTTTTCAAGTTCTTTAATACTTGGTGGCATAATAAAAATAGATAATGCTTTTTCAGGATAATTTCTTTTAATATTTAATCCACCTACCACATCAACATCAAAAATTACATGATTTCCTTTATTCCATATTCGATTTATTTCAGATTTTAATGTACCATAAAACCTGTTTTCATAAACTTCTTCCCATTCAAGAAACTCATTGTTTTTTATTTTTGATTTAAAATCATCAACAGATAAAAAATAATAATCTTTTTTATGTATTTCGTCGCCGCGTATCGGACGACTTGTTGCTGAAATAGAAAATTCAAGTGCTAAATTTTCTTCTAAAAGACTTTTAACAATTGTTGTTTTACCCGATCCTGATGGAGCAGAAAATATAAATAACTTACCTTCCATTTTTATAAAATGTTAAGCATTTGTTCTTTAATTTTTTCCAGTTCGTCTTTCATTAAAACAACAAACTTCTGAATATCAGAATCATTTGCTTTTGAACCAATTGTATTTATTTCTCTACCAATTTCTTGAGTTATAAAACCAAGTTTTTTACCATTCGATTCAGATTCATTTAACATTTCAATAAAGTAATTACAGTGGTTAGTTAAACGAACTTTTTCTTCTGTAATATCTAATTTCTCAAGATAATAAATTAATTCTTGTTCAAATCTGTTTTTATCAATTTCCTGATCTGTATTAAGACTATTAATACTTTCGTTTAATTTATTTCTTATTTTTTCAGTTCTGTTTAATTCAAACGGGGTAATTTTTTCTTTAAAATCAGCGATATTTTTTATTCGTTGTTCAATATCTTTTCGTAAAAACTGACCTTCTTGTACTCTGAATTCATCTAATTGATCCATTGCAATCTCAATTGTTTGAGTAATTTGTGCCCACTCTTCTTCATTTATTTCTTCCCGCTCAATATTTAATGTCTCGGGAAGTCGTATTGCTGTTTGCAATAAGGCTTCTGAGATATCTAGATTTAGTTCATCTGCTATTGATTTCAACTGGCTGAAATAATTTTTTACCACAGCTGCATTTATGCTGGTTGCTTTATTATCATTAGTTACTTCATAATAAAGTACAAATTCAATTTTACCTCTTTGTAGTTTTTTAGAAATATTATTTCTGATCTCTAATTCTTTTTCGCGATAGACTCCAGGTATTTTTGTATATATATCAATATTCTTACTATTAAGCGATTTAATTTCTACTGTTACTTTTCTATTCTTTAATTCACATTCGGCTTTTCCATAGCCGGTCATTGATTTTATCATGTTATAATTTTAATAATGATTGATTTGGTAAAGCAAAGGTAAGAAATTAGTTAAATACTTGTAAGTTTTTAATTTTATATACACAATAATCATTAAAAAATGACTCAATAAATTTTATGATGAAGAAAAAAATGATGTTAATTTTCAAATAGGTATTTATAAAAATTGAAACATATTTGTTAATAACTTCAAAAAATAACCCATCCTTATTTTGTTAATAAACCAAAAAAAGTTAGCGAAATTTAGAACAAAACCCAGGTATTACAAATAATTTAAACGAATTAACAAATTGTTAAAAACCTTGGTTAATAACAAGTTAACTAATATAAGCAAAAAAAGTTTGGAGGTAAAGTATCTCTTTGTACATTTGTTATACCAGGTGAGAGATAAAAGGTTGCTCGAAAGAGTAGGGAGCGGGAAAAAGGTACTTAGCTGTATTTTTAACCAATCGAACAATTCTCTGAATTGCCAACTCCAAGAGCCGAAGTTCAAATCTAAAAGACTCGTTCTTAACGATTTGATCAATCTCAAAAGCGCCCAGCGTTCTTTAACAGATTGAACCGTAAGCAGTGAAAATTCAAAATTAATTGTAAGAAATTACATTTAATTAAAATATAAACACTGAAACCCCAAAATAATTTTCGGATTATATTAAGGTTTGCAAAAATTGAAACTTCCACACAATGGTTTATCAGGAAGGAATTCTGCAAAGAAATCAGGAATGTATAAACAATTAAGTGAAAAGTCAATTGAATGTCTTACATAATGGTACTTCGTTCAGGAAGTCAAACTTTATAGCTTGACAAACGAACAGCTTGACATCCGGACCTTAGCTGGAATGGATGAAAGGTTCAGGGCCTGCGTTTTATTGCCGAGCCGACCATAATAACGGTAATCTGGTACAATAGCTAACTTAGGTTAGCTGCTGGAAAAGGGAACAAATCAGCTCGATTTGTTCCCTTTACTGTTTTATAGAGTAGTCATCTCATTAAAATTTATTTCAGTACTTGACAAAAAATAAAGCTAGTAATATATGTTTGATTAATAATGGATTTATTTTTCAAAATCTCAATTTCCAAAATTCAAATAACAAATAACTTTCAAATTCGAATAAAAGATTAAATCTCAAACTCCCGTTTAGATAATTAAATATTGAAATTTGGTTATTATTTGGGGTTTATTATTTGGATTTTGTATTTTAAATTAACTCAGAATTAGTTTGTTATGTGATTGTTTGTGTCTTTTATCATGTACTAAGAAAATTTATATTAACTAGATAATAGCTTTTTTCTTCCAGTTTCCGGTTAAATAATAAATATAGGAGAGAATGAATCCGACAAACCAACCCATTGGAATAGCCCACCATATGCCAATTTCATCAAGTCGCCTGGAAAGCAACCATGCACCAGGTATTCTAATTCCCCATAGTGCTATTAATGAAATAAACATAGGTATTAAAGTATCACCTGATCCACGCATCACACCAGCTATTGTAAACATTGCGGTAAAAATCACATAAAACGCACCCACAATGGTAAGATATTCTTTCCCTATTCTTATTACTTCCGGGTCGTTTGTGAATATACTGATTATTGCTGATCCGAATAGTAAAACAATTACAGATACCAGAATAGAAATTAACGACGACATTTTTAGTGTTGCAATAAAACCAGATCGTACCCGGTCAATTTTCTTTGCTCCAATATTTTGTCCTACAAATGTTGCCAGCGCAGCAGCAAAGTTCATCCCCGACATCGAAGCTAATGAATCAATTCTTGTTGCTACCGAATATGCAGCTATCACATTGGTTCCAAATCCATTAACAATACTTATAAGTGCCATCATTCCTGCTGCAACAAATGTTTGTTGCAAACCGGTAGGTAAACCAATACGGACACTTTTTTTGAATATAACTCGATCAAAACTTAAGTCCTTAAACGAGAACTTAATAATTTTATGTGTTTTATTTAAATAGAAAATTGCAGAAATAAATGCACCACCTTGTGCTATAACAGTTGCTATTGCAACGCCAGCAATGCCCCAGTCGAATACTAACACAAACAATAAGTCCAGTACAATATTAAAAACAGTTGAAATTATTAGGAAATAAAGTGGTGTTTTAGAATCGCCTAAACCTCTTAAAATTGCACTCGTTCCATTGAAACCAAATGAAACAATGACCCCGGCCATAAAAATATTAAAATATGTTTTAGCTTGTGGAATTACTTCCGCAGGAAGTTTAAGCAAAATAAATATTTCTTCACTAAAGTATATTCCCAGAATACTTATTGTTATAGATGCAAAAAATAAGAAAATGAAAAGTGTATTTATTGTGCGTTTTACTTTTTCAATTTCTTTAGCACCAAAATATTGTGCAATAACAATAGTGCTTCCGGAAGCAACCCCAATTATTAAGGATAGAAAGGCAAAAATTATTGGGAATGATGCTCCAACAGCGGCAAGAGCTTCTGTACCAATAAATTTTCCAACAACAATACTGTCAACTAAGTTATATAATTGCTGAAACACATTTCCCAGCAGCATTGGAAGAGCAAATCGAAGTATTAAGGAACTTTCTTTACCTTGTGTTAAATCTTGCATGAATAATTTAAATATTCTGTAAAACTAGTTTATTCATTTTAGAAATTAAGATGTTTTTATATAAAATTTATAAATGAAAAACCCCGCAAGGCGGGGTTATTGAAAGTTAAATTAAATTTTTTCCAGCTCTACCGTAAAATGGCGCATGATTGGTGCTTCGTATAATATTCTAAATCCTTTGGTTATCTGATCTCTGCGATCAAAAACATTTTTTAAAGCAACAGCAATTACATCCATATGATTATTGGTATATACTCTGCGAGGAATAGCTAAACGCAAAAACTCCAGTTCAGGAAATCTGTTTTCGCGAGTTTCAGGATCTCTATCTGCCAATAATGTTCCTATCTCAACACCACGTATTCCTGCTTCTTTATATAATTCAACAGCTAATGTTTGTGCTACATATTCTTCTTTAGGTAAATTTGGTAAGAATTTTTTTGCATCAACGAATATCGCATGCCCTCCATAAGGTTTTTGCACAGGAATACCGAAATCAGTAAGCTTTTGACCTAAATAAGCCACTTGTTTTATACGTGTTTCAAGGTATTCAAATTCAGTTCCTTCATCTAATCCTTGTGCTAATGCATTCATGTCCCGACCAGACATACCACCATAAGTAATATAGCCTTCGAACATAATATTGAATACGGTTGCTTTTTTAAATAGTTCTTCACTTCTCATTGCAATGAAACCACCCATATTTACAATAGCATCTTTTTTACTGCTCATAGTCATTCCATCAGCATATGAATACATTTCTTTTACTATTTCTTTTATGCTTTTATTTTCATACCCCTTTTCGCGAATTTTTATGAAATAAGCGTTTTCTGCAAAACGAGCCGAGTCATAAATAACCGGTATGTTGTATTTCTTTGCAACTTCTTTTACTGCTTTAATATTTTCGACAGAAACTGGCTGTCCACCAGATGAATTACATGTAACTGTTACAACAATACATGGGATTTTCTCGGGGGTATACTCTTTAATTGTATTTTCAAGTTTTTGAATGTTTAGATTTCCTTTAAAAGGATGTTCATTTTCTGTATTGAAAGCTTCATCTATAGTACAATCTATCGCTTTTGCTTTTCTGAATTCAATGTGTCCTTTTGTTGTATCAAAATGTGAGTTACCTGGAATAACATCACCTTCCTTAACTAAAGCAGAAAAAAGAACATTCTCAGCAGCTCTGCCTTGATGTGTAGGTAAAAAGTAATCAAAACCAAGTATTTCCTTTATGGTATTTTTTAGTTTATAATAGGATGAAGCACCTGCATAACTTTCGTCACCCAACATCATTGCCGACCATTGTTTATCGCTCATAGCTCCTGTTCCGGAGTCAGTTAATAAATCAATAAATACTTTATGACTTTCCAGGTTAAATAAATTGTATTTAGCTTCTTTAATCCACTTTTCACGTTCTTCACGGGTGCTTCTTTTGATGGTTTCAACCATCTTAATTTTATATGATTCTGCAAATGGTAATTCCATAATTAATAATGTTTAATTAAATAATTTGATTTAATAAAATAAAAAAAGATTATGATCTCTACAGTTTTGTAGAGTTTATTAATAGTGGAAAGAATCTCGCTTCTTTATATTTAAGAATACTTTCTTTGCTGTAAACAATGTTTCAATTGATACTTTCATACAGCTTTTAAAATTTGATACAAATATAATTGTTTCTTAGATAATTACATAAAATTAAATAATTTTGTAGGTCTAAAACAATGGTTTGGTTAAATTAAAAGCTTAAATATTAGTTGGTTATGAAAAAAATAATTATAGTATTGTTTTTTTTATCTTTAGTAAATAATTTTTTATATTCTCAATCTCCAAATAAAGATTCATTACAGACAGATACTATTGTTGGTTTTCAAAAAGATAGCTTGCTGAAACCATTAAAAACAATTAATGATCCAATTGTAATAGGGAATAGTAATACAGATTTGATCCATGAAACTAATATTGTTCTGAATGAAGATACTATTAAATTGTCAAATGAACATGATGTTGTAATTGAAGATGATAGGATAAAAAATAATGAATTACCTGATAGCGTGTATTTAAATTACTACACTAATATTTCAGATTCGTTAATATTTGAAAAGGCTGATTCGGTTTATTTTGTGATAGATCAATTTGAAAAGGAACTTGATAATAGCTCTTTCTTTATTAACGACACTATTGTTAGATCTATAAAAAAACTGATTGAATACAGAAGGAATATTAATGCAAAAAAAGCAATTGAGTATTTACAAAAATCGATAGATAATAATAGGATATTTATAAAAACTGACTCAGTACAGACTGCCTATAATGATTCGTTGAAACGTACAATAGAATATATTTTAAATAGTATTCCTGAAGATACTTTAAAGTTAGTATTTACAAATCTTGGAAATGATACATTGCAATTTAATAATAATGAAAGTGCTATTGATTCAATACATTTCAAGTTATATGATAACAGGGGTGAAGTTGGTATTATGTGGATAAAAAAGTTAGATAAGAATTTATTTAGCTTTGAGTTAGAAGATGGAGTATTTCTGGAAAAAATTAAACAGCAATCAGCAATTAGTAAAGGGATTGATTCGGAAATAAAATTACCCGAACTGATGAAGGTGGAAAAGGTGAATTTAATTATTCCAATTTGGAAATTTGAAGGAAATGCTGATGTAAAATTTAATCAGGGGCATATTTCTCCAACCTGGGCTGAAGGTGGAGAAAGTAGCTTGTCTCTTTTATCTGTTTTGAAGTATAATGTTAATTATACATATGGTAAAAAAAGAAATTTTGATTTCGATTTTGAATATCGTTTAGGGTACTTAAAAGCCGGCGAAAATGATCTTCAAAAAAATGATGATAGGCTGGAGCTCAATTTTAAATATGGCAGATCTGCTTTTAGTAATTGGTATTATAGTAGTTTATTAAACATTAAAACGCAAATCTTAAAAGGGTATGAATATGTTAATGACACTACTGTAGTGGCTATTTCAGAGTTCTTTTCACCTGCTAGTATTGTATTTTCATTAGGATTAGATTACAAACCCAGCAAAAAATTAACAGTTTTGATTTCACCTATTACTTCAAAGTTTACGATTGTTGCTGATACTACAAATTATGATCAGACCAGATTTGGTTTAAAAAATGATGAAAGAGTTCGTAAGGAATTGGGGGCTTATATTAAAGCCATATCAAAGATTAAAATATTAGATAATATAAGTATTGAAAATAAAGTAAATTTCTTTACCAACTATGTGGATAATCCCCAGAATATTGATATTGATTGGGAAACAGATATTGCCGTTAAACTTACCGATTATATCAAGATTTCTGTAAATGCACATCTAATTTATGATGATAATGTTGCTTTTATAGAAGAAGGTGTTGAAAAAGGACCAAGAGTGCAGTTTAAAGAATTATTTGGTATTGGATTTACGTATACTTTTTAGTTGCTAAAGTTGCTTAATTAAACTGTCATATACTTTTTTAGTATATTCTTCTATTTTTTGAAGCCTTGCTTTATATTCTGATTTGCTTTCTGAATCTTTTTGCGGGCCTGTTAACTTACATTTACTAAGTTCATCTTCAAATTCGTTCTTGAAATAAAACTCAATTAAGATTTCAGGATCAATTTTCCATAAATTAATCGATTTGTCAGTGCTGGCACTTAGAATATATTTATTATCCGGACTTATATCTATATCATTAACTGGTAATTTATGACCCAATAATGTATGAATCAATTCACCCGATTCGACATCCCAGATACGAACTGTTGCATCAAATGAACCGGTAACAATAAATTTGTCATTTGCACTGAATTTTACACTCATTACACTGTGGTCATGTCCGGTAAAAATTTTTTTAATGTTAAGATTTTCAACATCCCATAATTTAATTTGATTATCTCGGGCAGTACTAGCTAAAAGTTTACCATTCTTACTAAAAGTTAAAGCATATACATTATTTCCATGTCCGGAGAAAGTATGTAGGAGTTCAAAATTGTCAAATGTATATAGCTCTATTGTTCCATCGGCACCGGCACAGGCAATAATATTACTATGTGGTGAAAAAGCCGTTGCCATGATGCTTTTTTTACCATTTTCAAAAATATGTATCGTTTCACCTTTCTCAATATCCCACAGCCTAAAATTGTGGTCGAATGAGCCTGATACAATATATTTACCATCCGATGAAATACCAACAGACCATACCGCGGTGGTATGACCAGATAGCGACTTTATAAAAGTTCCATCAGGCTTCCATAAGTTAATTGATTTATCACCAGCGCTTACAAAGAATTTTCCATCAGAAGAATATTCTAAATCATAGATTGTGGCATAATGTCTTGAAAGTGTAGTAATAACTTTTTTATTTTCAAGATCCCATATTTTAATGGTTTCATCTTTTGAACCAGAAATAAAGTATTTCATTTCAGGACTAAAAGCAACAGAATGCACTTCATCTGAATGTTCCTTGAAACTTGTAATTAAATTTTTATCTTTTTGAGAAAAAACATCAAATACAAAATAAAAAATGCAGAAATATATGAGAATATTTTTTTTTAATAGCATTAATACGTTTGCTGTTTATCTTGTTTTATCAATAAAGTATTTGGCGACAAATAATCCGCAACTTAAAGTACCACCTATTGCTATTCCTAAATTTACACCACCTGGAGAATTAGATGTAAAATTTTCAGGGTTATTTGTTAAGATTAAAGCAGTTGTTGCAACAGCTAAACCACCTGCAACATATAACATTAGGTTATCATCCTTGCTTTTTCTTCTTTTTTTAATTGAAGAAAAATCATGATAATCAGAAGTTTTAAGATTAATTAATTGGTGCTTAAATTGCTGATAATTGCCTGGAGATAATTCATTGCTTACTTCATTATCTTCGGTAACTATTAATACACTACCAGCTATATTCGGATTATTCGAATATGAGAAGTTAAATAATAAAATACAAAAACTTATGAGTATAATTTTTTTCATTTTTATTGCTGTTTTTAGCAATTAGTTCAAAACTACTATAAATACAATATAAATACCAAACTTTAAAGATAAAATTTATCAATATATTAACAATTTCTTATACTATAAATATGTTAATTTGTTCTAAAAAATTGTTGAATCGCTAATATTTATTGATAAAAACAGTTGCCAATATAGATGAAAATTAAAATAATCGTTTATTCACAATTATTTAAAACCAAATATCTTTTACAAGTTCTGTAATTGTGAAAATGGCAAAAATTACACTTGCAATTCCGTTCGTAGTAAAAAAAGCTACATTGACTTTATTTAAATCATTTGGTTTAACAAGCATGTGTTGGTAGAACAACAATCCAATAAATATTGCTGAACCAATCCAGTAAATTAATCCAAAGTGTCCTAAATAACCTGCAACAAGTGTTAATAATGCTGAAAAAACATGAAGCAATGTTGAAGCAAATAATGCACCTTTTTTTCCAAAGAATACCGGGAATGATTTAAGTTCCTCTTCTTTATCAAAATCTAAATCCTGTAAAGCATAAATAATATCAAATCCACTTACCCAAAATAGAACAACCAATGAATATAAAACAGGAATTAAGTCAAAATGACCTGTAACAGCTAAATAAGCTCCGATAGGGGCTAAGGATAATCCTAATCCCAGAATTAGGTGGCATAAAGCTGTAAATTTTTTAGTAATACTGTAACCTAAAATTATAAGCAAAGCAACAGGAGAAAGTTTAAATGTTAACTCATTGATAAAATATGTGGTGGCAATAAATAATGCCGAGTTTATGATCACGAAGAGTAGTGCAGATTTTGCTTTTATTATTCCTGCAGGAATCTCTCGTATTGCTGTTCTTGGATTTTTAATATCAATTTCTCTGTCGATAAAACGATTAAATGCCATGGCTGCATTTCTGGCAAACACCATACATAAAACTATCAGGCCGAAAAGTTTCCACTCAAAATTACTCTCAGTTTGGTAAATAGCTAAAAAGTATCCAATTAATGCAAAGGGCATTGCAAAAATAGTATGACTGAATTTTACTAAAGAAAGGTAGTTTTTTACTTTTTCAGTTGTTTTTTTGATCATTTTATAAAAAGATAATTGCCAATTTTACTCTAATGCTAATTGAATAAGTTTTTCTTTATAGATTTCATAATTTTCTTCATCAAAACACACAAAATACACTGTTTTGATTTTTTTATTTTTCTTCAGAAAATCATTCACAGTTCGAATTGCAATATTTGCGGCCATTTCTTTTGGGAATCGATAAATTCCTGTACTAATATTTGGAAATGCTACAGATGATAATTTCTTATCAAATGCAATTTGTAAACTGTTTTTATAACAATTGGCAAGTAATTGTGGTTCATTATTCA
>CAZPMA010000072.1:0-16613 GCA_964587535.1 uncultured Bacteroidales bacterium | reverse complement strand
TTAATTCCCCAATTTTGTTTCCCCTTGTCTTTTTGACGATTAAATACTTTAAAAGTTTAATCTTCTTTAAAATAATTTTCTATTTTCTTAACAGCATGATGATAAGAAGCTTTAAGTGCACCTACAGATGTTTTTAAAATATCTGCCATGTCGTCGTATTTCATCTCATCAAAATACTTCATGTTAAAAACAATACGTTGTTTTTCTGGTAAATCAAGAATTGCCTTTTGTAATTTACTTTGTATTTCATCCCCATTATAATACTCATCACTTTCTAGTGTTTCTTTTAAGTGATTCTCGTAATCAACAATTGGCAATAAATATTTTGTTTTTTGTTGTTTTAAAAATGTTAAAGATTCATTTGTAGCAATCCTATATAACCAGGTATACAATTTAGAATCTTCTCTAAAATTATCTAATCCTTTCCAAACTTTTACAAATGTATTCTGCAGAATATCATTTGTATCTTCGTGTTTTATTACAATTTTTCGAATATGCCAGTATAATTTAACCTGATACTTTCTTACGATAAGGTTAAAAGCATAATTGCGTTTATCTTGATCTTTAAAAAGATTTAATAACTCTTTATCGCTGTAATCTGACATTTCTTAGTTTCGAACAAAATAGTTTTACTTTCTTTTCAGAACATTCTCTACTGCAGATACAATATTTTGGGTATCAATACCATATTTTGTCAATAATTCACTTGGTTTGCCACTTTCGCCAAATTTATCATCAACCGCAACCATTTCAATTGGTGTAGGTATCTTCCTGCTTAATAACTGTGCAATAGAATCTCCCAAACCACCATTCATTAAATGTTCTTCAGCTGTAACAACTGCTTTTGTTTTCGAAACGGATGATAAGACTGCTTCTATGTCTAAAGGTTTAATGGTATGAATATTTATTATTTCACATGAGATTCCTTTTTGTTCTAGAATTTCAGCAGCTTCAATTGATTTCCACACTAAATGCCCTGTTGCAATAATGGTTACATCAGTTCCTTCATTTAAAAGAATTGCCTTACCAATCTCAAATTTCTGGTCGGCAGGTGTAAAATTTGGAACACTTGGACGACCAAATCGAAGGTAAACAGGTCCTTTATAATCAGCGATAGCAATTGTAGCAGCTTTCGTTTGATTATAATCACAAGGATTTATAACAACCATGTTTGGAAGCATTTTCATTAAACCTATGTCTTCCATTATTTGGTGTGTAGCTCCGTCTTCACCTAAAGTTAATCCTGCATGTGATGCACAGATTTTTACATTTTTATCTGAATAAGCTACTGATTGTCTTATTTGATCGTATACACGTCCTGTAGCAAAGTTTGCAAATGTTCCTGCGAACGGGATTTTACCGCCTATTGTTAAACCAGCAGCCGTGCCAATCATGTTTGCTTCAGCAATCCCACATTGGAAAAATCTTTCCGGGAAATCTTTAACAAAATCGTTCATTTTTAATGACCCAATAAGGTCAGCACACAATGCAACTACATTTTCATTTTTCTTTCCTAATTCATATAATCCGGCACCAAATCCCGATCTTGTATCTTTCTTTTCTGTGTATTCGAATTTTTTCATGTTATATTAATAAAGTATTATTTTTTTCGATGATCCTGATTTAATTGTAAATTTTTTATTTATCGTGTATATTGATTGTTTTGTATTTTTTGGTCTGTAAACTATTCTGTAGTTTCCTGGTTGTAATACTAAATTTTGTCCTAACCTATACATATCTAGGTTATAAATCCACTCAATAGTATCCTTTGTTTCCTTGTACAGACTGGCAAAACCACTTGCAGGCAAAGAAAAATTAGCAATGCCCGGACGTGGAATTTCTACATTTGTTGTTTTACTTTGTTCAATTATTACATCTTCAACTATTAATCTTGGGATTGATAAAACTTCAAGATCATATTCACCTACCAGATACTTTTCTGTAGTTTCATTTTGCTGAATATTGAGTGTTCTATTACTGTCTTTTTCACGCACAATAATATTTAAATCTCTATACTGAGTAGTGTTTTTGCAATCTATTTTTAAGAATCCCTGTGGAGTATTTAATCCTATCATGTTATGCTTGCCTTCGGCTATTGAAACATTTTCTTTTCTAACAGCAGGAATAGTATGCACAACAATATCGTAATTGATTAATGGGTCAATTATGAGTGTATCAGGATTTCCCATATAATTAATTGTATGTACAAAGTTGTATTTTATCCTTCCTGAAACATGATCAAAAAAAGTCATATTAACATCTGTTTCTGTAGGCATGCCATGAATATCGAGCAGGTTAACCTGTGCTGTTGTTTCATTTAAAGCTCTGGAAATAACAACATTAAGAACTTCCTGAAATTTTTCTTCATTAGGACTGTTGTACACATGACCAACGCATTCAAATGTTTCTTCGAAATTTGGGTCAAGTCCAATTCCAATGACAAAAGGTTTTAAAATTATTCCTTGTTTTTGCAGATTCAAAGAAACTGAGCATGGATCACCATCGCAAGCTTCAATTCCATCAGTAATTAAAATAATTATATTTCGGCTTTTATCGAGTGGTGGAAAATCTTTAACAGATTGCTCCAAGGAATATGCAATTGGAGTGGTTCCTTTCGGGATTAGATATCTTAGTTTTTGTCGAATTTGCCCTGCATTTCCTGGGCTAAATGGAACTTCAAGTTTTGTGTCACTGCAATCTTGCGGTGGTACTGGACTTTGGTGTCCATACACACGCAAAGCCATTTGTATATTATCTAATTGTTCAAGACTATCTATAATATGGATTAAATATTTACGTGCAATATTTATTTTCCTATCACTTTCCCATGTGCCATACATGCTTTGAGACGCATCAAACACAAACAAAATTCTTGAAACTGGTTTTTCAGGATTTTTGTTATTTTGTGCAAAAGAAGAAATCCCCAGTAAAAAAAGGATAAATGAGAATGTATATATTTTAATTTTAGTCAATCTTTAAATGTTTTCGAAATATTACTCTTCCATTTGTTTTCTTCTCTCGTAATCTTCTTTTTTAATTAATCCTAAAATGATTAATTGAGCACTGGCATAATTTGTTGCTAGTGGAATATTATTATGATTACATGCTTCCAGTAAGTTCTGAATATCTTCGTGATGTCCTACTTTTAGGAAAGGATCCCTTAAGAATATTACTATATCAATTTCTTTTCGTTTTATTCGATCAGTAATCTCAACATATCCACCACTTTTACCTGGGCTTAAATGCTCAACCCTTATTCCGTTTGATTCAACAAATTCTGCAGTTCTTCCAGTAGCAATAAGATTAACACCTTCAATCCAATCTCTATGTTCTTGAAGGAATTGAACTACTTCTGGTTTTTTCACATCGTGTGCTATGATAACAATGCTTTTCATATTCCTTAAGATTTATATTTAATAATCGCCTAATGTTTCTTCTAGCTGATTTAAAGCTGCTTCAAGTTGCTCATCGTTAGGGGCAGATCCATGCCATTTATGTGTTCCCATCATATAATCAACACCCATTCCCATTTCTGTTTTCATAAGAATAACAATTGGACTACCTTTACCGGTTAGAGATTTAGCTTCATTTACAACTTTAATTATATCAGCCATATTATTTCCATTCATTTCAAGTACAGTCCAGCCAAAACTTTCCCACTTAGCTCTCAGATTTCCAAGTGTCATTACTTCATCAACAGGTCCGTCGATTTGCTTTCCATTATAATCAACAGTAGCAATTAAATTGTCAATTTTATGCTGATTAGCAAACAGAGCGGCTTCCCATATCTGACCTTCTTGTAATTCTCCATCACCATGTAAGGTGTAAACAAGTTTGTTGTCTTTGTTTAATTTCTTTGACAATGCAGTGCCACAAGCTACTGATAAACCTTGACCTAACGAACCAGATGCAATTCTAATGCCAGGCAATCCTTCTTCAGGAGTAGGATGACCCTGTAATCTGGAATTTATGGTTCTGAATGTTTTTAATTCTGAAGTTTCAAAATATCCACTACGTGCTAAAATACTATACCATAATGGTGAAATGTGACCATTTGATAAAAAGAATACATCTTGATTCTTTCCATCCATATCAAAAATTTTAGCATCATGCTCCATTATTTCAAAATATAATGCCGTTACAAAATCTGCACAACCAAGCGAACCACCTGGATGACCCGAGCTTTGTGCATGTACCATTCTTACAATGTCTCTTCTTACTTGTGATGCAATTTTTTCTAGGTTTTGAATATCTGCCATTTCTTTATTTAATATATAAATTATTTTGTGTATATTATCAATTTGTGCAAAACTACAAAATTACAGATTTTCATTATAATATACGGAATTTGTTTATAAATTATTATTAACAATGCATTTAAAATAAAACTGTTTAATAGTGCATTGTAAAGTCGATTATATATCATTCATATTTTTATTAAAAACCATAATATTAATGGATTACAATCTGGCATAAATAATTATTTTTAAAGACAGCTTATTAAATTCTGAAAAAGTGTATTTTTGAATTTCTAAAATAAGAATATAATTTTTTAAAATATGGGTTTACAGTGTGGTATTATAGGTATTACAAATGTTGGTAAGTCAACATTATTTAATTGTATGTCGAATGCAAAAGTTGAAATTACCAATTATGCTTTTAGTTCTAATAAGTCAAATATTGGAATAATAAATGTTCCAGATCAAAGGCTTGTGAAGTTAGAAGAACTTCAGCCAACGGAAAAACTTATTCCGGCAACTGTTGAAATACTTGACATACCAGGTTTAACTAAAGGGGCAAACCAGGGTGAAGGTGTAGGAAATCAGTTCTTAGGAGACATACGTAATACAGATGCTTTAATTCATGTTTTAAGATGTTTTGATGACGATAATTTACCACACGTAGATGGTTCTGTTGATCCTGTTAGGGATATAGAAACAATTGATTTTGAGTTACAGGTAAAAGACCTGGAATCAGTTGAAAAGAAGATTCAGAAATATGAGAAGCTGGCAAAAGTAGGCGATAAGGATGCAAAGCAAGGCATTGATTTTTTAAATGGTTTAAAGGCACACCTGGAGTCTATGCAAAATGCTCGTTCTTTTGAAGTGTCGGAAAAAGATAAAAAACACATTGAAGATATTTTTCTCTTAACAACAAAGCCGGTTATATATGTTTGTAATGTAGATGATAAATCTGCTTTAACAGGAAATATTTATGTCGAACAGGTTAAAGAAGCATTGAAAGATCAGGACACAGAAATACTTGTAATTGCCGGAAAACTTGAAGCAGAAATTGCAGAATTAGAAGATATTGACGATAGGAAAGAGTTTTTAAAAGATGCAGGATTAGAAGAGCCCGGTGTAAATAAGTTAATTCGCAGTGCATATTCTTTGTTAAATTTAATGTCGTTTTTTACTGTTGGACCAAAAGAAATTCGTGCCTGGACAATTAAAAAAGGAATGACGGCTCCTAATGCTGCCGGAGCTATACATAGTGATCTGGAACGTGGCTTTATTCGTGCAGAAGTAATGAAATATAATGATTTTATTACATTAGGTTCTGAAGTTAAGGTGAAAGAAGCTGGGAAATTTCATGTGGAAGGGAAAAACTATATTGTTGAAGATGGGGACATACTTCATATAAGGTTTAACGTGTAATTTTAGTTTATCGATGATAAATTGATTTTATCCTTATTTTGGTAAAAAGGGTTATTTTCCGAGATCATTCAACGTAAATTTAGTGTAAAGTATTTTTTGATGCAGGAGTTTTAGTTATTTTAGCACAAAGTATTTAAAATTCCAAATTAAGTAAAATGATAAAAAAGTCATATCTTGTTAAAAACTTTGTTTTTTTAGTATTCATTAGTTTCTACACAACCACACTTTTAGGGCAAAACCATTTTCGTAAACCACCAAAACTTGTTGTTGGTATTGTTATCGAAGAAATGCGTTACGAAATGCTTCTTCGATATTGGGATTCATTTGGTGAAAACGGATTCAAGAAAATTATTGACAACGGGGCTTTTTGTACTCAAACAAATCATAATTATTTAATAACACAGAACGGAGTTGGTCAAGCCAGTATAGTTACAGGTACAAATCCTGCCTACCATGGTATTATAGCCAACGAATGGTATGATCGATTAGGAGATCATATGATTAATTGTGCCGATGTAAGTAAATTTAATATGATCGATGGTGCCATAACAATGGGAAATTATACTCCGAAAAATATTTTAACTTCAACAATTGGAGATGAAATTAAATTGGCAAATAATGATAGTTCAAAGATTGTTAGCGTTTCTTTAAATCCGGTTTCATCTGTAATTTCAGGTGGTAGACTGGCGGATTATGCTTTTTGGTTTAATGATCATGATGGCGGTTGGATTACAGGGAATTATTATACAGATTCATTACCTCCATGGGTGTTAGAATTTAATAAAAAGGGGTTTCAGGATATTTATATTAGAAAAACTTGGTCGAGCATGTATTCTCTTTCAGATAATTATAAAAAAAGTTTACCAGACAATAATGCATTCGAGCTTGGTTTCAGCAATTATAGATTTACTTTTCCATATGATCTACCTTATTTAAGAAATCGATCGGGGAATTATAAATATTTAAAATTTACTCCTTTTGGAAATACTTACACAAAAGATTTTGCTGTATCAGCAATTGTTGGAGAGAATCTTGGTAAAGATGAATACACAGATTTTTTAACAATAAGTTTTTCAGCAACAAACTATAGTGGTGAGTTGTTTGGACCACGATCTGTTGAAATAGAAGATATTTTTTTAAGATTAGATAAAGACCTGGAACATTTAATTCAATTTTTGAATGATGAAATTGGTATCGAAAATGTTTTAGTTTATATAACATCAGATCGAGGAGTCTCTGAAGTTCCAGAGTATCTAAAATTTAAAAAGCAAAATGCTGGAATTTTTGATGGTTCCAAAGCAATTTCTTTGTTAAATAGCTATTTAAGCATTTTGTATGAAAATGGAGAGTGGGTTAAATATTATCATTCAAGACAACTTTATTTTAATCAAAGTTTAATAGATCAAAAAGGAGTTGATTTAGGTGAAATCCAGGGGAAAGCGGCGAATTTCATGGTTCAGTTCAGTGGTGTGGCAAATGCTTTACCTGGAAATATAATTCTTTCTACAAACTTTGATTCTGGAATAAAAAAGAAAATACAGAATAGTTATCATCAAAAACGTTCGGGTGATGTAATTATTAATCTGGAACCTGGATGGATTGAGAAAAATGGTAGAGTGACAAATTCAGGATCGGGATATGTTTATGATACTCATGTGCCGTTAATCTGGTATGGTTGGAATATAAAAGCAAACAGAATTGATGAACCAACAGATGTTATAGATATTGCTCCAACAATTGCGTGGATTCTAAATATTACAGCTCCTAATGCTTCTATTGGAAAACCCATTTATAAAATAATACCCTGATGGCTTGGTTAATTCTTTTTATTGCAGGAATCTTTGAAGTTGGATGGGCTATTGGAATGAAATATTCTCAAGGATTTACAAAAATTATCCCTTCAGCATTAACAATTCTATCAATGCTGTTAAGCGTTTATTTACTTTCGGTGGCTATAAAACAAATTCCTATCGGAACTGCTTATGCAGTATGGACCGGAATTGGCATTGCCGGAACTTCTATTTTAGGAATCATTATTTTTAATGAACCAGCAGAAACACTCAAACTTGTTTTTATTTCAATGATCTTAATAGCCATTGCAGGGCTAAAAGTTATTTCAAACTAATTTTTTCACAAATTAGCATCCTGCTATCTCTGCTTAAGGTAACTGAATTGTCATCAATTAAGCAAGGAGCTTCAATGTTTTCATCATTCGATTTAATCGCTTTCCCTGTAATAAGAATTGCTACCTTATTTTCAAGATCAATATTTCTAACTTTTTTTGCTAACACAAGTTCTCCTTTACTTAACCATTTGTTCATTTCAGCATGATGAATATTCTTATATTCTTTAAGTTCACTTAAAATATTCTCAGCTAACCTTGGAGCTGCAATTTGCCATAATTTGTCTTCCAGTGTTTGATTGTCATGGATTACTTGTTGCATACTAACTGATGTCAAACGTAATACTGTAACCGGAGATTCTGCTGTAATTGTTGCTGTTCTTGGGACATTTGTTAATACAGCGATTTCGCCAATAACACTTCCTTTACCAAGTATGTCAATTAGCTTTTTATTTATTGTTACCTTTACTGATCCGCGGGCAACAACAAACAGTCCATCAACCTGACCATTTTCCTTTATAATTTTTTCACCAACAGCATAATTTCGATGTTGGAAAAGGCTAACTACTTTATTAAAGGTATTTTTATCAAGCTCTTTTAACCATGTAATATCTTGCAATAGTTTAGCTTTTTCAGGGGGAACAATTTCAGGTGGAGAATCTACCAGCCTCTTCATTCTTTCTTCAATGCTTTCTATCATTTTATGAGCTTCATCAGAACCTATCTGACCTTTCTTTTGCAGTCTCTCTACAATTTTTAACTCATTATTAAGGTTAGACCTAATAGCTTGCCGAGTTGCAATAGAATCATATATTTCAGGATAAGTATTTTTTAGATTTCGTAAAAATGTTAATCCATGAATACGGTTTTCGTTTATTTCACTTTCTATTGTTGCTAAATCATTATCAACGGTTAGTTCTTCAGTGTCAGAACTAATAGCCATACCTTCTACTAACTTCAATGTTTCGTATTGTGCTTCAACAAATCCAAGTGCAGCATCATAGCTATTTGCTAATCGTTCAAAGAAAAATCTTTGCGGTATTTTTCCTATTACTGGTATAGATTGTAGTTTGTTTAAAAATTTCGGGGTTTTCCACAATTGCTCAAGGTCTTTACGTTCTGATAAAGGTATTTTTCCTTCAGAATCGATAATTCCATTAATTGCATCGGTTAAATTACGAACAGCGATTGGACCTAGCATACCTTCCTTAAACTGGTTCCAGTAACTACTTTTTTCCTTTTCAAGAATTCTCCTTCGTTTTTCGTATAAGTTAGCATATTTTCCTTCATCAAGGATAATCTCAATTTCTTCAGGTTTATCAGGTAGGTATGTTTTAACTTTTTCCCAGTTAGCCCTTCCCATAAACCTGTCAGATTTTAACTTTTCCATTGAGTTTTCAGAAGCAGTTCTCAAGTAACTTTTAGCATTCAGAATCATTTTTTGTTTTGCCGGAGCAATACTTGTAAGCCCCAAATAATTAAGCATTGCTTTTATTGTTGTTGCATTTACTAAAAGAGTTAAAGTAACAATACCTGCAGTATAAAATAAGAATTGATTTCTGATATCTCCATCAATTTTAGATTCGCCAGCTACAATTAAAGCAAGGGCTAATCCAACAGCACCACGAAGAGCTCCCCACCATAAAATATAAGAATCTTTCTTAGACATACCATAACCCGCTTTTTTCATAACAGGGAAAAAGATGGTGATAACAAATGCGCGTACAATATGAATTCCAACGTAAAGTAACATGAGAATTAGAAAATCATTAAATGTGAAAACAATATTATTTGATATTACAACACCTACAATTAAGAATATTAAGGTATTTGCTATAAAGGCAAAAAGCTCCCAGAATTCATGCAAAAAGTGTTCTACTTCAGGACTAATTCTTGTTCTTCCTACACTGGCCATCATTAATCCTAAAGCAACTAAACCTAAAACACCGGATACGTGTAAGAAATGTTCAGCAATATAGAATGTCAGATAAGCTGCTGCAACAATAACTGTAATCTCAACAAGAGCGTCGTTAAATACTTTTTTAACCCATGCAATTATTATATATCCGATAGCAATTCCAACTAAAGTTCCTCCTACAGCAACTCGAATAAATTCTACGAATGGAGATGTGTTTGATCCTGCACCTGTAATACCAAGAAATATCACCATAAAAATTACGATTGCTGTACCATCGTTTAACATAGACTCACCTTCAATCAGTGTTCCCAGTTTTTTACTGGCGCCTACTTCTTTTAAAATGGCTACTACAGCAACAGGGTCTGTTGCACTTATTACTGTACCAAAAAGCAATGCCATTGTCCATGTCCAATTATTTAGACCAATGCCGGCCATTTTAATTCCAATAACTAAAGCAGCTGTTAAAACTAAAGCTACAATAATTCCAGGTATTGCAAGAATAAATGCATTTGCGGATGTCTTTTTAAATGTATGAACATCCATAGCAAAAGCAGCTTCAAAAATTAATGTAGGTAAGAAAATGTATAAAATTAAGTGTGGATCAATTTTTCCGGCCCAACCTACTGCTTCTGTAATAAAAGTAGCATCCAGTTTTAATCCTATAATATTCCATTCTCCAAAATATCCTAAACGAGATAATGCACCGAGACCTAAACCAATTACCAGTAATGATACCGTATAAGGCAATGGGCTTTTTCTAAGAAAGTGTCTTGTTCCTGCACCAATTACAAGAGCCATTATTAAGAAGAATAAAGGACTCATATTGCTTTGGTGTTTTTCATCGTGCTCTCCTTCGGGGTGTTGTTCTGATGCATCAGTATTTTCTTTATGCACTGTTTCTGGATGTGTCAGTTCAACTTTTTCAGTATTGTGTTCCAAAACAGTTTCATCTCCGTCTTTTTTATGTTCCTGAGCAACCACAATATTTGTAGTTGCATAGAATGAAAGAATAGATAAAACTAATATTAGACGGAATGCCTTTTTTAAAGAATTTAATTTCATATTCATGGATTAAAATTTAAAATCCAAGATACGAAAAAATATCCTAAAAAAACTAAACCCAACAGGGGCACATTTAATTATCTAAAATTTCTTTGATGAATCCTAAATTTTAAGCGATTAAATTCCTTATTGGGATTAGCAATGGTAGGTTATTGGTAACCTATAACCTGAAAAATATTTTTAATCAATTTTTACATGACCCCAATTTTCTCCTTTACGGATACGATTTAATTGGGTGTGTGTTATTCCAAATTCTTTAGCAAGTTTGTATAGTTTATTTTTTCCACGAGCAAGTTTTTTCTTTAATCTTATTACATCTGTTTCTGTTAATTTTGAGTAATTAATTGCTCCGCGTTTATAGTTAGGGTTGATTTTTTGATGGGCAAACATTGTTTCTTTTGTAACCCACTTTAAATTCTGTATATGATTATTATTTTTATCAAAATCAAGGTGAATAACGTGCTGTTGTAAGTTATTATCTTTGGGAATAAAACTTTCAGCAACTAATTTATGCACATATTTAGTAGTTCTTTTATTTCCTTCTAATTTAATATTTAGAATTTTATAACCTTTTAAAGAAGAACCTTTAATAATTGCCCCATCTTTTTTATCAACTTTAAAGCTTTTAATTCTGCCAAAATTAGAAATCTCATATTTCTCGTTTGGGGCTAAATCGTTAATTTTTAAAGGCTTCCATTCTTCGCCTGTTAATTTTTGCAGGATATTCTCTTGTTTTAATATTTCCATTATAAAAGCTTTTAAAAGTCTATTAATGAACATAATTATAGACTTTGTTTAATGCTCAGGGTTTAATTAAAACGAAATTTTATTAATGAATATTTCTAAAAATATGTTAAAACGCAAATAATATTATTGAATTAATCTTTTAATGCTTTAACTAATTTTTCTAATGAAGAGTTGTCTTTCTCAATTGCGTTCCCAATAACAATTACATCAGCACCTGCTTTTACAGCTTTTTTCACATCTTCAGGAGATTTTATTCCACCACCTACAATTAAGGGAACTGAAATGTTTTGTTTCACAGAACTAATCATATTCACATTAACACTATTATCTGCTCCACTTCCTGCTTCAAGATAAATGTATTTTAAACCAAGCATTTCTCCTGCCATAGCTGTAGCAACAGCAATGTCAGTTTTGTTAGAAGGAATAGCTTGGGTATTACTCATATATTCAACAGAAGTTGGCTTACCACCATCAATTAGAATATAGCCAGTAGGTAAAACTTCTAATTTACTTCTTTTGATGTGAGCTGAAGCAATAACATGATTACCAATTAATAAATCTGGATTTCTACCAGATATTAATGAAAGTAACAATATTCCATCGGCCTTATTTGAAATTTGTAAAAGATTGCCTGGGAATAATATAACGGGAATTATTGTATTCGTTTTAATTATTTCTATCGTGTGGTCGATATCATTATTTAATAAACTTCCTCCAATTAAAATAAGATCAACTTTAGTTTTGTTTGCTTTTTGGATTAATCCAGGTAAGTTATCTGCATTATAGCTGTCAGGATCTATGAGTAATGCAAAAAGTTTTTTGCCAGCTTTAATTTTTTGTTTTATTAAATCTGATATCATTTAAATAACTATTTATAACACCAAACAATGGAGTAATTTTTCAAAGTAAAGTAATTTAAAGTAAATTTCTCATTCATATAGCTATTATTCACTGTCCCACTCATCAATCCTTTTTCTTTAGGCGTAAATGGTTCAATAGTAAGATTTGTAACAAAATTTATATCTACTTTATCACAAATTTTATATAAAGCTTCTTTTGCACACCAATGTAAATATAGATGGTACAATTCGTTATCCTTATTTAAATGTACAATTTCTTCCGGACGTAAAAATTTATCGGCAATTCTTAAAATTTTTGAAGACATAAATTCTAAATCCAGGCCTACTCTTTTCTTTTTACTCATTAAAATAGCAGTGAGGTTTTTAGAATGAGATATGCTTATATTAAACAAATTGTTGTGTAAATATGGTTTCCTTTCAGGGCCATAGACAATCTTAGAATCTTTGCCTAACATATGTTTTAGAAGTGTTCTAACACTTAACCATTCTAGTTTTCTTTGATGATTTCTAAAACTTTCGACAGTACTAATATCCGATTCATCTAAATTTAAACTAGATCTAAGCGTATCGTAATCTTCTGTAATTTCCCATACACCAAATTCTACATCTTCATTAAAATGTTCTCTTACTATTACTCCCATGAGTTAACTATTTAATCCCACTCAAACGATTCCATTAAAACCTTTATATCAGATTTTATAAAATTGATAATTGGAGCTAAAGAATCTTTATTAGGCTCAACACCTATATATAATGCTCCTCTTAAATAATGTTCTGTGCTATCTGTTACAAAAAACTGCACTGATGATGCTGCATTTCCTTCTATTTCGTACAGAATACCATAAACATTTTTCAATGGGTTTTCAAATACAGTTTCGTTAATAGCATCTGCTTTAATTGCATGTTTATATGCAAGGTTTCTTGAGTCTTCTATAAGTTGATCAAGATTATCATTTATAGCTTTATAACTAATATGTATTTTCCCATTAATTTCAGGATATTCAATATTTATCCAATATTTTTCCGCAAATCTAGAGCGATCATTTTTTATTTGTGTATATACAGGGTACTTAAATTTAAAAGGAAATGAGTCGGGAAGCTCAGTATATTTCTTATCTGGTAAATCAATTCTAAAATACCCTCTTGGTTTTGGTGTGTATTTTCTTTTACATCCACTTAATAAAATAGAGATAATAATAAAAATCACACTAATGTATGTTAGGATACTTTTATTAGGCATTTGATGGTTATTCGTTGATTGTTACCTTAATTTGTTTAATTCTTCTTTTATCAACAGATTCTATGGTAAATGTAAGGTTTTTATAATCAATTTTCTTATTTTTTGCAGGTATTTCTCCGGTAAGCTCAAGCACAATACCAGCTATAGTATCTGCATCACCCTTTATTTCTTCAAAGAAATCATCATCAATATCTACAATTTTAAGAAAATCATTTAATAAAGTTTTTCCTTCAAATAAATAAGTTGATTCGTTTATTTGTGAATAGATTAATTCATCTTCGTCAGATTCATCTGTAATTTCGCCAACAATCTCTTCTAATACATCTTCTAAAGTTACAATTCCACTTGTGCCTCCATATTCATCAATTACAATTGCCATGTGAATTTTATTTTCCTGGAATTCTTTTAACAGGTCATTAATTTTTTTGTTTTCAGGAACAAAATATGCCTGCCTGATTAGTGATTGCCATTTAAAATCATTTTCTTCGTTTAAATGTGGTAATAAATCTTTGATAAACAGAATACCTTTAATGTTATCAAAAGTCTCTGAATAAATCGGAACTCGTGAATGTCCTGAATCAATTACTGCATTTAACAAATCTTTAAAAAGAGTATTAATTTCGATTGCAAAAACATCAACTCTTGATTTCATTATTTCTTTAGCATCAATATTTCCGAATTTTACGATTCCTTTCAAGATATTCTCATCTTCAGTAATTTGGTGTGTGGTTAAATTTAATGCCTGGGATAAATCATCAATAGTGATATTTTGTTTTATATGAGCTAATTTTTTACCAATTAATGAAGATGTATTAATCATTAATGTACTAAAGGGATATAGTATTTTTTCAAAGATCAAAATTAAAAAAGCTGATGCACGCGCAAATTTTAATGCTCTTTTTTTAGCATAGAATTTTGGAAAAATTTCTCCAAAGAATAATAAAAAGAACGCAATTATCGATATCTGAATCACAAATCCCAGGGATGGTACTTGAGAAAAATCAAAAGTCCAGTTAAGAGTTATTCCCATCAGAATAACAAAACACACATTAACTAAGTTGTTTGCGATGGTGAGGGTTGCAAGAAATCTTTTAGGATGTTTTATATATTTTATAATAAGTTTACTTTTTAAGTCGTTTTGCTTTTGAATTTCTTTAATAATGTCTGATCGCAAACTAAAATAAGCGGTTTCGGCTCCTGAAAAAAGAGCCGAAAAAATTATTAAGAACAAGGATATTAATAATCCTATTATTACTTCTAAATCTATATTTTGAAATGCAATTTGAATAGTAGATAAAACTAACGGAAAAGGTTCTGAAGTTTCCAACTTATTTAAAATTTAGTTAATAAATTAAAATGGCAGATCATCATCTTCTGCCGGAATATTTTCAATATCAGCAGATGAAATGTTTTCATCAGAAGAAGCTGATTCTTCGTTACTTTGTTTGGCGCCTAACATTTGCATATTATCAGCAATAATTTCAGTAGTATATCTTTTATTTCCATCTTTATCTTCCCACGAACGAGTTCTTATTTTTCCTTCTATATAAAGTGGATTTCCCTTCTTTACATATTTTTCAGCAATATCTGCTAAGCCTCTCCATAATACTATATTATGCCACTCTGTGTTTGTAACTTTTTGTCCGCTTTTATCCTTATAAGTTTCACTTGTGGCTAAAGGAAAACTAGCAACTGCAACGCCGCTATCCAAATGTCTTATTTCAGGATCTTTACCAACATTTCCTACTAAAATTACTTTATTAATTCCCATAATTATATTTTGATTTTAATTTAAATTACAAAGTAAAGGTATAAATTTTTAAAAAATAGACAAGAGCAATGCCTTTATTTATTAACAAGCTCTAAATAACTGTCGATTAGCCTTGAAACACTATAATTACTTAGTTCTAGGTGAGGGATTCGAATATATTTTTTTTCAATCAACGGATTCAAATTATTGATCTTTACTTGAACAAATCTTGAATGAATTATTTGATGAGATAAAATATGGTTTCTCTCATAATCTATTATTTTGATGGTGGGTTCTGTATTTTCTAATAGTCTTATTAAATCGGGATGTTTTAAAAGGTCATTGTCTGATAATTCAGTACAGGTTTCAATTAAAGGAAACTGATAAAGCAATTGCCATATATCCTTTTTTGTTCTTTGCTCAATAAAAGTGTCGCCATTATATAGTATATGTATATAATTAAAATACCTTTTTTTAGATTTTGATTTTACTTTTTTAACAGGTAATGAATTGACTTTATCATTATGTAAAGCAAAACAACTTAGTTTAAAAATACAGTTTAGACAATCAGGATTATTAGGAGTGCACTGAATAGATCCAAATTCCATAATCGCCTGATTAAAATCAGCGGCATTGTCTTTACATATTATTTCTAATGCTTTTTCAAAAAATATTTTCTTTCCAGAACTTGTAAGTATTGATTCATAAATGCCGAAATAACGGGATAAAAATCGATACACATTACCATCAACAACAGGAACTGCCTGGTTAAATGAAAACGAAGCGATTGCTGCAGCTGTGTAATCACCAATTCCTTTTAGTTTTTTAAGTTCATTAAATTTTTGCGGAAATTTGCCATTTAATTCATTTACAATATAATTTGCAGTAAAGTGCATATTTCTTGCTCTGGAATAATAACCTAAACCTTGCCAAATCTTTAAAATAGTGTCAATTTTGGCATTTGCAAGGGAGTATATGTCAGGAAATGAATCTACGAATTTATAATAGTAGTTAAGTCCTTGATTAACCCTTGTTTGCTGAAGAATTATCTCTGAAACCCAAATTAAATATGGATTTTTTGTATTTCTCCATGGAAGATCTCTTTTGTGTTGTGAGTACCAGTTTATAAGGGCTTTACAAAAATTTGGCATATGAAAGAATAAAATAAATTTTAATTTATTGACAAAATTAATCGTTTTGTGTTTTATTAATCAAAAGAAATCATTTATATTTGCAGTTCAAAATAAGTAAATGATC
>CAZPMA010000071.1:0-16616 GCA_964587535.1 uncultured Bacteroidales bacterium | reverse complement strand
TTGGTTATCATCGTTTTGAATGGGTGCATTGTGATACATTAGGTAATGAGTTTATTATGGATATTGCCTTAACAAAGATTCCATATAAGGGAAAGCATATATTATTTACCACCTGGAGAGATATTACAAAGCAAAAGGAATTTGAAAGTAATATTTTACAACGTGAAAAGCAATTAAGTTTATTATTTGAACAATCGGCCGACGGAATTTTAATAGGTATTAAAGGTGGAGAGATCATAGGAGCAAATGAAAGTATCTGTAAAATAACAGGATATAGTAAAGAAGAACTCATTGGTGTAAACATAAATATTTTATTTGATGAGGAAGAATTAATTAGCAAACCGCTTAGATACGATTTAGTTAAAAAGGGTGATACTATTATAAATGAAAGAAACATTAAACGAAAGGATGGAAGTATTTTGCCTGTTGAAATGAATACTAAGATATTGGATGATGGTAGAATGCAGGCAATGTTCAGGGATTTAACAAGTCGAAAAAAAGCGGAAACTTTATTAAAGGAAAGTGAAGAAAAATATAGAAACATATTTTTAAATTCTCCCTTAGGAATTTTTCATTATGATATGAATGGTGTAATAACAGATTGTAATGATCATTTTAGCGGCATTATTGGATCTAGCAAAAAACTGCTGGTAGGATTAAATATGGTAAGAGATCTCAATAATAAACAGATTATTAGTGGGGTAAAAGAATCATTAAAAAATGGGGAAGCTTACTATGAAGATTATTATACTTCAGTTACGGCAAATAAAACAACCTATGTTAGAATACTTTTTAAAGGAATTAAAGATGATCATAATAATATTATATCGGGTTTGGGATTAGTTGAAGATATAACAGAACGCCGAAAAGCAGAACAAGATCTAAAATTATCCGAAGAGAAATTTAAATCATTAGCTACTTTACTCCCAGAAGTTATTTATGAAACGGATAATCAGGGAAATTTAACATTTGTTAATCTGAAAGCATTTGAAATTTTTGAATATACAATGGATGATTTCAAAAAAGGAGTAAATATTTTTTCAGTTTTGGCACCCTACGAAATTGAAAGGGCAAAAACTAACTTTGGGAAATTAATGAAGGGTGGAAAATCAAAGGGAGAAAAATATATAGCATTAACAAAAACTGGTAAACAATTTCCAATATTAATCTATTCAGATTTGATTAAAATCGGAAATAAAATATCTGGTTTAAGAGGAATAATTGTAAATATTCATGATATCGAAAAAACACAAGAGGAATTAAGAAAAAGCGAACAAAAGTTCAGATTACTCTTTGAAAATTCACAAGATGCAATATTTATTACTGATAATGAAGGTATTGTAGATTGCAATATGCAAACCTTAAATATTTTTGGAGTTCAAACGAAAGATGAAATACTACAGAAAACATCAGCAGATTTTAGCCCTGAATATCAACCTGATGGTTTAAAATCTGAAGATAAATCAAAACTGTTATTAGAAAAAGCAATAAATGGAGAAAAAAATATATTTGAATGGGTTCATAAAAGAAAGAATGGAAAAACCTTTTATGCTGAAGTTAGTTTAATACCTTTTTTAGTAAATAATAAACCATACTTACAGTCAATTGTTAGAGATATTTCTGAACGAAAGGAAATAGAACAAAAAATTTATAATGCCGTTATTGAAACAGAAGAAAAAGAAAGACAACGTTTAGCAAGTGATATCCATGATGAACTTGGACCATTATTATCAAGCTTGAAAATGTATATTGGATCGTTGAATGAAAAAAATGATATTGAAAAACAAAAGTTTTTAAAGGAAAAATTACAAAATTTAATTAATGAGGTTATTATAAATATAAGAGATGTTTCTAATGCTTTAAGCCCTTATTTATTAAGTAAATATGGTTTAAATGTTGCTTTACGATCTTTTTTAAATTCATCTGATGAATTAATTAATGTTAACTTTAAAATTAATTTTGAAAACGAACGTTTTCCTATTAATATTGAAACGGTATTTTACAGGGTGATTAAAGAATTATATAACAATACCCTAAAACACGCGCATGCCACAAAAATAAAAGTGGTATTACTCTATAGCAAAAATGAATTATCTTTAATATACGAAGATAATGGTATTGGCATAAATAAAAATGAAATAGAAAAAGTAGAGAATTATGGAATGGGTATATTTAATATTACCAATCGAATAAAGTCAATAAATGGAACCTATAAGATTTATAGCCAGGAAAAAGGATTTAAATTTAAAATAAGTAAGGAAACAGAAATAATAAAATAAATTGAATATGAATATTTTAATTGTAGATGATAATAAGGAATTTAGAGATGCTTTTAGGTTTATTATTGAAGAAAATTTTGCTAAAAACTTTGAAAATATCTACGAAGCAGAAAATGGAGAAGAATGTTTAAAAATTATCGAAAATTACTCTGTTGATATTGTTTTTATGGATAAGCAGATGCCCATTATGGACGGTGTAGAAGCAACAAAACATATTGTTGATAGATACCGTAAAATAAGAGTAATAGCAGTTTCATTTCATACCGAATTTCAAGATATAAAAGATATGCTTGAAGCAGGAGCAAGGAATTATCTTGTAAAAGAAGAAATTACCCCTAAGACAATTGCAAGTTGTATTAAAAAGTAATAAGTGAATAAATATATATTAAATAAAGAGCTGTTTTAAAGTAAATTACAGTATATATTTAATGTATGTAATTAAAAAAACCCTCAAAATTTTGAGGGTTTTAAAAATATGCACAGTGTATATTAAAACAATCCAGCATCTTCAATCTGGAATTTTGTATTTCCTATTTCTTCACCATCGGCAAAAATATGTGCTTCGTAAGTTCCGGTTATTAATGCTCCGTTGTTATCCCAATAAATAATAACTTCTAAATCATCACCTGTAAATTCAACCGGACGTTTTGCAGAAAAAACAATTTCCTGACCTTTATATTCAAATAAATCTTCTTCAGATTTAGCTAAAATATAATCATCCGGACCTGCAATTCTAAGGTAAACATCACGTTCTCCCTTTTCTGCCAATACGTTTTCTTTAATTGTAAACTCAACTTTGATTTTTTCTATCTTGTTGATTTTATTATTTTCTTTTCCTCTTTTATTTATCGGATAAGCTTTAAGTTCTTCAATTCGTAACGTTTTTGCTAATTCAACTTTTCCTGACAAATCTTTATTTTGTTCTTCCAGTTCAACTTTTGCGTTGGTTACTTCTTCTATTTCGTTTTTAACTTTAATGTTTTCAGCAACCAATGCTTGATTCATAGTATTTAATGAATCAATTTGACGAACATAACTTTTAGCAACCTCGCGTAAAGTTCCCAATTCGTTTTGCAATTGTTTAATTTTTGCATAATTAGTTGCTTTAACAGTTTTAATTTCAGCTAAAAGATCATCAATTTTTTCTTTTTCTTCAATTAATTGTGCATTTAGTGAGTCATTATCTGTCATTAATTCATCATAATCGTCACGTAATTGAATCAAATGCGATTGTAATGAATCTTTTTCTACAGTTAATGCAGTTTTAATTTCATCTGTTGTTGCGCGCTGATCAATATATAAATACGAAACAACACCCAATAATGCAATTAATAAAAATATAATGAAAACCAAGCTGCTCTTATTTTTTTTTGGTGCAATAGGAGCTTGATTTTTCGCTTGTTGATTTTCTAATTCCTGGTTTTTATTGTTTTGTTCTTCCATTTTTAATTAATTGTTAGGATTTTAACTTGAAATGCAAATGTATATTATATTTTCAATAAGTTCAACATCTGCACTGAATAAACGATTATATTGATTTGAAATTATAATTTAAAAGATATATTCTATTCTTCAGCCTCTAAAATTGACATTAAATAATACGATCCGGTTGTTACAATTTCTTTATTAATTAAGCTTTTGTTCATATCAATAATTTCTGTAAAACCTTCGAAATCAACACCTTTTTTAATTGTATGTGCTTCAAATTTTGTATCCTGTTTTACAAAAATGATAAAATTACCATCATTTTCAACGATTGCTTCTTCAGGTAAAACAAAAACTTCTTTTTCATGTATTAATACCGAAGCAACAATATGCATTCCTGGTTTTAATGTATGATTGGTATTTTGATATAATCCATGAACCATTGTTGTTCTGTTGTTTTCATCAATTTTAATTCCAATTCTTGAAACTTTGGACTCAAAAACAGTATCATCATTTAAAATTTTAAATTGTATTTTCTGACCAACTTTAATTTTGTTGATATCTTTTTCAAAAACATTAAAGTGTAAATTTAATTTAGAATCGTTTATTAGTTCAAAAATATACTGATCAGAACTTACATATTTACCTTTGTTAGCCGATAATTTTGAGATAATCCCTGATATTGGTGCTATTAATTGATATTCGTTAATAAAATCACCATTTTCAATTGAATTAGAATTTACACCAAGCATTTCAAGTTTAGATTTAAGTGATTTGTAATGAGCTTCACTACTCAAATAATCAGCTTTAGCGCGTTGCATATTTTTCAGTGAAGCAGCATTTTCAACAGTTAATTCTCCCTGGCGTTTATATTCTTCCTGGTAATATTCCATTTGGCTTTTAGCTTCTACATATTGTTTTTGTAAATCAATAAAATCTGCATGTTGTAATGTAGCAAGTACAGCTCCTTTTTGTACTTGATTTCCAGGAAAATAGTTTAAATTTTTGATATAACCTCCTAAAATTGGCGAAACAGAAGCCATATTTTCAGGAAGTGTTTCTATACTTCCTGTACAATTAATTGTTTCTGAGATATTTTTCTTTTCCGGAGAAACTGTTACTATATCTGCTAATTCAATTTGTTCTCTTGTTAATTCGATATATTCAGACCCTTCAGAATTTGTTTCAGTTACTTCTGCATTATTATCTTTTTCTGCGGATGAACAGGAAACAAGAATAGTGATAAAAAGTATGTAAATGATGTTTTTCATAGTCAATATTATTTAATATAAAATTCTAATTTAATAGCAGTTTCGTTATAATTATATAAAGTCTCAAGGTAATTTAGTTTGATTTCTTCAGCAGCCTTTATACTTTGTAAAAATTCCATATACTCGATCTCTTCTTTTTCAAACTGCAGAGTAGCTGTTTTTTCAAGTATGGTGGCTTTTTTTAAGGCATTTTCGTTATAATAAATTAAATCATTTTGTATTTGATCCAATTGTATCACAAGATTTTCTATTACCTTTTCAAGATTAAACTTTTGATATTCAAAAGTATTTAGCGCCTTTTGTTTTTCAATTTTAGCTTCTTGTACTTTGGCATTTTGTGGTAAAAACCACAAAGGAAAACTTAATCCAATACTCCAGCCACTAAAACCCCCGACTTCATCAATTTGCTGATTAAAGTATCCAGCAGATAGCTCAGGAAAATAGTTTGATCTTTCTAAATTTACTTTTGCATTTTCAATATTGTATAAATTTTCATAATAGTCTAAAAGAACAGAGCTTGTAAATCGTTGGTCAGGATCTGTTGCCGGAGGTAACTTGTAAATAATCAGCGTATCCGATTCTGGTAAAAAATTACCATCAACATTCATTATTTGCTTAAGGTTATTTTCAACAATAATTAGTTGTTCGTTTGTTTTTAACAGTTGGTTTTTAATTGCTGCATATTCAGTTTCAGCTAAAGTTTGTTCAAGCAAATTGCTTTCTCCTAATTGGTATTTTAGTTGTGCAATACGCACAAATTCTTTGTAAAGTTTTGCTAATTCTTGTTTTGTTTTAAACTGATTTATTAAGTAAATCCATTTATACCATGCAATTTTTGTTTGCGCTATTATTTCTTTTTCAACAATAGAATATTCTTTTTCGCTCAATGCAATGTTTTGATTTACTAGTTTAGCACTTTGAAAATGAGATAAAAGTGATCCAAAATTTTGATTCACATCAAACGAATAGTCAATTAATTCTGAATTTATTTGACCATTCTGATATGAAAACTCAGTAGGTGCAAAGTTTAATACTCCTTGCTTTTGTTTCTTACTTGATTCAATATCCAATTTAGAATTTTTAAGAACCGGATTATTGTTTAAAGTATTATTAATTGCTTGTTCTAAAGTTATAGATTGAGTTTCTATGTCAACTTCCTGTCCAAAAGTATTTGCTCCACCTATCAACATAAAAATTAATAAAACTGATGCAATATTTTTAACTAACTTGTTAGGGTTTAAACTGGTTTTTGAATTAAAAATTTTAAATAAAATTGGAAGTAAGATCATTGTTAACATAGTTGATGTTACTAAGCCACCTATCACTACAGTTGCCAGAGGTCTTTGTATTTCAGCTCCTGCCGATGTGGATACAGCCATTGGTAAAAAACCAACCATGGTTGATGAAGCTGTAAGCAATACTGGTCTTAACCTTTCTTTTGTTGCTTTCAAAATCATCTCCCGCATATCTGTCATTCCTCCGTTCATAAGTTCTTTTAAATATTCAATTAATATAATACCGTTTAATACAGCAACACCAAAAAGTGCAATAAATCCGATTCCTGCAGAAATACTAAAAGGCATATCTCTAAGCCATAATAGAAATACTCCACCAACTGCTGATAATGGAACCGAAGTAAATATTAATAAGGCATCTTTAATCGATTTAAATGCAAAATGTAAAAAGATAAAAATGAGTAATAGAGCAATTGGAACTGCCAACTTAAGCCTTTTTGTAGCATTCTCAAGATTTTCGAACTGGCCTCCATAAGCAACGTAATATCCAGGCTTTAGCTTTATCTTTTGATTTACAAGAGATTGAATATCTTCAATTACCGATTCCAGATCACGATTTCTGACATTTACACTAACAACAACTCTTCGATGAGTGTTTTCTCTAGATATTTTTGCAGGTCCTGTTGTATATTCTATTTCTGCTAATTCTTCCAAAGGAATTTGACCACCATTGGGTATTCCAATAAATAGTTTTCGAATATTTTCTATATTATTTCTGAACGATTCATGGAAACGTACAGCTAAATCAAAACGTTTTTCGCCTTCAAAAACACTACCTGCAATTTGCCCGCCAAAAGCCATTGATAGTTGTTGATTAAGTTCTTCAATAGTTAATCCGTAATAAGCTATTTTATTTCTGTCATACTTTACGCTAACTTGCGGAAGTCCAACGGTTTTTTCTAAAATAATATCTGCAGCACCGGGCACACCTTCAATTAGTTTTTTAATTTCATTCGCTTTTTGGTCAAGGTAATCAATGTCTTCACCAAATAATTTAATAGCAATATCAGCACGTACCCCGGTAATTAATTCATTAAATCTCATTTCAATAGGCTGAGTAAATTCATAATCAATACCAGGAATTACAGAAAGAGCTTCTTTAAATTTGTCGGCCAATTCTTCTTTACTTTTAGCATTTTGCCATTCTTTTCGGGGTCGTAATTTTATAATCATATCAATTTCTTCCATCGACATTGGGTCTGTTGGAACTTCTGCGGCCCCAATACGACAGACAATTTGATCGACCTCAGAAAAATTGTCAATTAAGATTTGTTCCATTTTTGTAGTTAGATCAACCGTTTTGCTTAAAGAAGTACCTGTTCTTAAGACAGGCTGTATAACAAAATCGCCTTCATCAAGTGTTGGAACAAACTCGCCACCCATTCGTGCGAAAACAATGCCTGTGATCACTAAAGAGGTAATGGCTAACCCAATAATAATACCTTTATGATCGTAAGACCATTTAATAACCGGATCATATGATTTGTAAAAAAGATTCATTACCCAATTCGTAATGCTTTTCTTTTTTTCTTTTGCTGGTCGTAAAAACATTGCCGAAGCAACAGGAAGCCAGGTAAATCCGAAAATCATTGCGCCCAAAATAGCAAAGCTAAATGATAAGGCCATTGGTCGAAACATTTTACCTTCAACACCGCTCAAGGTTAAAATAGGTATTAATACAATTAAAATTATGATTTGCCCAAAAATGGCAGAGCTTATCATTTTTGATGCTCCCTGGAAAGTTAACTTATCAAGTAATGTTTGTTTTTGTAGTCGATTTGAAATTTCAAAATCAGATCTGCTGATGTTTATTTTTATGGCTATAAATTCAACAATAATAACTGCACCGTCTATAATGATACCAAAATCAAGAGCACCTAAGCTCATTAAGTTGGCATCAATGCCCAAGATATACATTGCTGAAATTGTAAATAACAAGGATAATGGAATAATAGAAGCAATTACCAGAGCTGATCTTAAGTTGCCTAAGAATAAGATTACTACAAAAATGATGATTAAACAGCCCAAAAGTAAGTTTTCTATGATAGTAGCTGTTGTTTTATCAATTAGCTCACTGCGCTCTACGATTGGATTAATAAATACTCCTTCCGGCAAACTTTTTTGAACTTCATCAACACGGTTTTTTACTTCATTAATTACTTTCTTTGAATCAGCATCTTTTAGCATCATGATCTGACCTAAGACTTTTTCTCCTTCTCCATTTGCAGTAATAGCTCCGAATCGGTTTGCATAACCATATTGTACTTTGGCGATATCTCTGACAAGAATAGGAACACCATTTATAGTTTTTACTACAATTGAATTAATATCATCAAGTGATTTTATCATTCCATCGCCACGAATAAAGTAACTCTTACTTTGTTTTTCAATATATGCGCCACCGGCTATATTGTTATTTTTATTTAAGGCATTGAATAGTTCTATTAATGTTATGTTACTGCTTTTTAATTGTTCCGGATTAATCGAAATTTCGTACTGTTTTAAAAATCCACCCCAGGTATTTACTTCAACAACACCGGGGATACCTGATAATTGTCTTTTTACAATCCAATCCTGGATTGTTCTTAGCTCCATGGATGAATATTTATTTTCATATCCCGGTTTAACATCAAGAATATATTGATAAATTTCTCCTAATCCAGTAGAAATTGGTCCCATCTCAGGAGTACCAAATCCCTCAGGGATATTTGCTGCTGCAGTCTTTATCTTTTCAGCAATAAGCTGTCGAGGCAGGTATGTACCTAAATTATCTTCAAAAACAATCGTAACAACCGATAAACCAAATTTTGAAATGGATCTTATTTCTTTTACCCCTGGAAGATTCGCCATTTCTAACTCAACAGGGTATGTGATAAATTGCTCAACATCTTGTGTTGCTAAATTTGTTGATACGGTTATTACCTGAACCTGATTATTGGTTATATCAGGAACAGCACCTACTGGAATTTTAAAAACAGCAAAAATTCCAAATGCTGCAATTGTCATGGTAAATAATATAACAATAAGTTTGTTGCGAATGCTAAAATTGATGATTTGATTAATCATAACTTTTTATATAAGAATTAGAACAATAAATGTAAGGTTTTTTCTTTAAATAGAAATGAAAATGTTGACATGCCTATTTGTATAATTTAATAAAATAAATATCTTTAAGCTTTATTAACCTAATAACATAATTATCATGAAAAAGTTAAACATTTATGAAATGATAAAAGTTAGAGGCGGAGAAGATCCACCACCACCTCCTCCTCCTCCAAGAACAGGAAAACCAATTACTATTAAAGCAAATGATGTTTAGAGTGGTTGTTTATCATTAAAATAAAGGCTATCAACAATTTGATAGCCTTATTTATTTAATTTTGGGGTTCTATTTTTAAGCTTCTAAGTAGTAAATATATTCCAATTAATACAAATGGGATACTTAACCATTGTCCCATATTTAATGACATGCTTTGCTCAAATCCAACCTGGTCTTCTTTTATAAACTCAATAAAGAATCGTACAGTAAATAGTAAAATAAGGAATAAGCTAAAAATTAATCCTTGTTTCACATCTTTTCCTTTCTGATGATAAATTAAGTAAAGTAAACCGAATATCATTAAATAAGATAATGCTTCATAAATTTGAGTAGGATGCTTAGGAACCAATTGTCCATCACGCAGAAAAATGAAACCCCATGGTAAGGTAGTTTCAACGCCATAAATTTCAGAATTCATTAAATTTCCCATACGTATAAAAAATCCTGCCAGGGCTACTACAATTACTATCCTATCTAATATCCATAAATAAGGTTTTTTGTTCTTTTTTGAGAAATAATACAATGCAATCAAAATCCCAATTGCAGCACCATGACTGGCTAAACCTCCATGCCAGATTTTCAATATTTCGAGTGGATTGCTTAAATAATAATCAGGTTGATAAAACAAACAATGTCCTATACGTGCACCCAAAACAGTTCCTATGGCCATATATATTGTAAGCTTATCAAGAAGCTCAATTGTTAATCCTTCTCGTTTGAAAATTTTTTGCATAATGATATATCCAAAAAAGAAAGATGCCGCAAATAAAAGACCATAATATCTTATTGTTAAAGGTCCTAAATGAACAATATCGGGATCAACATTCCATGTAATATAATTTAGTAGCATACTTAAAATATTTTATAATACTACAAATGTATGATTTTTTTATCTCCGTCTTAAATTTAAAGAATACTAATATGTTATATTTTGTTAAATTTAATGTTTATTACACCACTATAAATAGTATTATTTAAAGAATAATTGGAATAAACTTTATAAGTTTGTAGTCTATACATTAAATTATATTATGAAGAAAAATAGTATGCAAAGACTTATTATTTTATTAGTAGGAATTATAATATTGGCAGGATGTGCAAAAATGGTTGCACCTACAGGTGGACCAAAAGATACACAGCATCCCCTAATTGTAAAAAGTACTCCACCAAGTCATACTATAAATTTTGATGAAGAGGAGATAAATATTACGTTTGATGAGTTTATACAGTTAAAGGAATTGAATGATAATTTGATTATTTCACCGCCAGTTGAAGAAAAGCCATCGTTTCGGGTTAAAGGAAAAACATTAAATATCAAGTTTTTGGATGAGCTGAAAGATTCTACAACCTATAATATTTATTTCGGGAATTCAGTACAGGATTTTAACGAAGGAAATCCAATTGAAAATTTTCAATATGTTTTATCTACCGGTAATTTTATAGATTCATTATCCATTGAAGGCGTAGTTTTAAATTCGTTTAATTTATTGCCTGAAGAAAATGTTTTTGTTATGCTATATAACGAACTAGAAGATTCAATACCCTTAAAAAGGATACCTGATTTTATTTCTAAAACAAATAAAGAAGGATACTTTAGAATAAACAACATAAGGCATAATGAATATAAAATGTTTTGTTTAAGAGATGTTAACAGAAATTATTTATTTGATAAAATAACTGAAGATATAGCATTTACAGATTCTCTTATCAGGTTTAAATTAATAAAGAATGAAAAAGCAGACACGATTTATGTTAACGATAGTATAAATAATTCTGAAAAAGAAATAGAGACTGTAATTTACACTTCTGATTCCTATTATCCAACACAGCACTACACAATGAAGTTATTTGCTGAAAATAAAAAAGTACAGTATCTGGCAACATATAATAGAAATATTAAACAAAAACTTGAATTTAGTTTTAATAAATCTGTTAAAGATAGTTTGATTTTATCATTGTCTGATACAGTAATTAATAATGAGTGGTTTATTAAAGAAAGTAATAAAGCAAACGACACAGTGTTTTACTGGTTAACAGATACTTCGATATATAATAAAGAAAATATAAAAGCGGTATTAAAATATCAGAAAGAGGATTCTAATCTTGTATATCATTGGTTTAACGACACACTTGATTTAAAATATTATGAACCAGATACTAAAAAGGATGAAATACAAGAAACATATTTAAATTTTAAAAATAATATAGATGCAAAGAAAATGTTGGATCTAAATACTGATTTGAAGTTTACATTTGATTTTCCATTAGATTATTTTAATTTAAATTTTATAGACCTTTATAAAGTTGCCGATTCGTTAGAAATTCCACAGGCTTATAGATTATATAAAGATAGTTTAAAATTAAGAGACTATAATTTGTCATTAAATTGGGCCGAAGACACATCATATATTTTAAAAATTTATCCCGGAGCATTTTCTGATATTTACGGGAACTTAAACGATACTCTTATTTCAGAGTTTAAGGTTAGGGGGATAGATTATTATGGTAAGTTACTTGCCAATATTGTTGGTATCGACTCTACTCATCAGATAATAGCTCAAATAATTATACCGGGTAAAGATAAAGAAGTTGTAATTAAACAAAAAATAGTACAATCAGATCAAATTGTTGAATTTTCATTTTTACACCCCAATGAATATATTTTCAAAGTAATTCTAGATCGAAATTTTAATGCTAAGTGGGATACAGGCGATTATCTGATCCATTTACAACCCGAAGAAGTTTTGTATTATGAGAATAAAATTAAGGTTCGTTCGAATTGGGATCATGAGATTAATTTTAATGTAAAAAAAGGATTAAATAAATAAAATATGTCTGTATTACTAGAATTTGCTATGTTTCCAACTGATAAAAAGGGAGATAGTGCAAGCGAATCAGTTAGTAAAGTGATTAAAATGATACGAGAAACTGGTGTAAGTTATAAACTTACAGCAATGGGAACTATCATTGAAACGGAAACAATTGAAGACGCACTTGAGATAGTGAATAAATCGTATAAAGTTTTAGAGCCTTTTTCGAATAGAGTATATTCTACCTTAACAATGGATATCAGGAAAGGAAAAGCTAACAGATTACAACAAAAAATAGAATCAATAGAAAATCGAATAGGAAAAATAAACTATTGATTTTAATATTGCAGCTATAAAATTATGAACAAAATGGTTTCTTTTTACGTATAAAAAGAATATCTTTTCGCACTCTAAATTATTGATCTTAAATTGTTAAAAAACCTACTGTTATGAATAAACAGCTGTTATTATTGGCATTATTTTTTATTGTAACTAACATTAATGCCCAAAAACCAACTCGTATTGAGCTAACTGAAAAAGAAGATATTAATATAGAAAATCTTCAACAATCAGATGATGGATTTATTATTAAAGAAACCATTTCAAATATTGAATTTACTGAAATTGAAACAAAAGAAGGATCCTATTTGCAATTGTTTTCTGAGGGAATGTCTAAAAGTTATGATGAAGGAAATCCAAATCTTCCAATAATAGGCAGATTAATTGAAATACCCGCAAATAAAGATGTACAGGTAAGAATTGTTTCTTATAAAGAAAAAATAATTGATTTAGCCAAATATAATCTGAACAGTAAAATTATTCCTGCACAAGCATCTGTTTCAAAAAGTGCAGATCCAGAAGATTTGCCATTTATTAAAAATGAAAAGGTATATTCAAAAAATGCGTTTTATAAAAATGTTATTGTAAATATTGAAGACAGAGGATATTTAAGAAATAAACATATTGGCTATATAGAAATTTCTCCATTTGAATATAATCCTGTTTCGAACGAATTAAAAGTTTTAAATGATATTGAAATTGAAGTAAAATTTGTTGAAGCTGCAATTAAAAATAATTTTTCCAGCAAAAAATATACTTCAACATATTTTGAAAACTTAAATATAAAAACGGTAAATAATGTAGATGATTCTAAGGCAATTATTGAAGGACCAATCAAGTATGTTATTGTTTCAGATCCAATGTTTGAAGAAACTTTACAGCCATTCATTGAATGGAAAATTCGAAAAGGGTTTAATGTTATCGAAGCATATACAGATGATCCAAATGTTGGTAGTACAACATCCACTATAAAAGCCTACTTGCAGGATTTATATGTAAACTCTGAAGATGGTATTTCGCCTACATTCATTTTATTTGTTGGTGATGTTGCCCAAATTCCGGTATTTTCTGGCGAAGCTGGAAGTCATTATACCGATTTATATTATTGTGAATATACAGGGGACGATTTGCCGGAAGTATTTTATGGTAGATTTTCAGCAACAAGTGTTGCAGAACTGCAGCCACAAATTGATAAAACCTTAGAAGTTGAAAAGTATCAAATTCCTGACCCATCGTATTTAAATAATGTAGTATTAGTGGCAGGAGTTGATGGTACTTATGCTCCTACGTATGGAAATGGATTCCTTAATTATGCAAACGATTATTATATCAATAGTGAAAATGGAATTACATCTAAAACATATTACTATCCGGAATCGGGAAGTGCAGATGTACAGGTAAGAGAAGATATTTCTGCGGGAGTAGCAATAGCAAATTATACAGCGCATTGTTCATCAAGTGGATGGGCCGATCCTTCATTTCAGAATAGCAATGTTGCTACAATGACAAATGAACATATGTATCCATTAATGATAGGAAATTGTTGTTTGTCTAATAAATTCAATGATGCATCTTGTTTTGGCGAAACATTATTAAGAGCCGAAGGAAAAGGGGCTGTTGGATATATTGGTGGTTCAAACAATACCTATTGGGATGAAGACTATTGGTGGGGTGTTGGTTTAAATTCTCCAACCGTAAACCCAACATATGAAAATAGCGGACTAGGAGCTTACGATAGATTTTTTCATCAATATGGCGAAGAAAAGGATGATTGGTATATTACTCAGGGACAAATGATTGTTGCAGGGAATCTGGCTGTCGAAGCATCATCATCATCCAGAAAAACCTATTATTGGGAAATTTACCATTTAATGGGGGATCCTTCCTTAACACCTTATGTTAAAGTGCCGGAAAGCATGGATGCAGAGTATGATTCTGTTGTTGTAATAAATACTTCTTCTTTTCAGTTAGTGGTTGAAGAAAATGCTTATGTAGCCTTAACCAGGGATAGTATTATTCTTGATGCAAAATTAGTGAACGAGTCAGGGATTGTAAATCTTGAATTTGATACAATTAAGGAAGTAGGAGAAGTTTATCTTGTTATTACCAAACAAAACAAACAGCCGATAATTGACACACTGGATATTATTGGAGATAGTAAGCCTAATGTATATATTAGAGATTTTTCATTTAGTGAAATAACAGGAAATGGCAACCAGGAAATAGATTATGGCGAAACAGCTGCCTTAGATGTTTTACTTGAAAACAGTTCTGCGCTATTTAATGCAGAGGGTATTACACTAAATATTACTTCTGAAGATACAAATGTTATTATTCTCGATAATTCAGAAAATATAGCCAGTTTAAATGCATCAGAATCAACAGAGCTTATTGCTCCTTTAACATTTCAATTTAAAAATAGATTTGAAGATAAACAGCAAGTAAAGTTTAATGTTGAATTAACCTGGAATGATATAACAAAGGGCACTTATAATAAAACTTATCAGTTTAACTCAATTGTTAATGCACCAATATTAAAAATTAATGATTTAATAATTGATGATTCATCAGAAAATAATGATGGTGTTTTTGATCCCGGAGAAACGGTAAAATTTATACTTGAAATAGAAAACAAAGGTAGCAGTTTAATACAGGATGTTATTGGAAAAATATTAAATGCTAATGGAACAGACAAGCTTATAATTGCAGATTCAACAACAACACCAACAAGTTTAAATCCAGATGAAACAAAACAAATTGAATTTACAGCTTCACTTAATGAATATGAAGATTTTGGTGTTCCGATAAGTATTGATTTTATTGTACAAGAAAATAATTTTAACTTTTATACTAGCAGTGCAACAAAAGAAATAGTATTGGGTGATTCAGAAACAATAAAAATATCTGAAGCAGAAAATGTATTAGTAGGAAATAAAGGAGCTTACTTTTATGATTCGGGAGGTGAGGATAATAACTATAAAGATAACGAGAGTTATACAATCACATTTTTTCCTGAAGATATAAATAGCAAAGTATCAGCAAAATTCCTGATGTTTGATATAGAATATTATTCAGATTGTAGATATGATAAAATGTCGATTTATGATAGTTCGCTTGTCGATGCAGCAGCTTTAATTGATGTTTATTGTGGTACTAATTCGCCAGGAATTGTTACTGCAACAAACCCTGAAGGTGCACTAACTTTTGTTTTTACTTCAGACGTTGGTGTAACAGAACCTGGTTGGAAAGCAATGATATCTCAAACAGGAACTTATAAAGTAACATTTAACATTTTTGGAAATAATGGCCAACCATTAAATGATGTAACTATTAGTATGGGTGATGATTCAAAACAAACCAATGAAGATGGTTTAGCCAAATTTTACAATGTTGTTCCGGCTGCGGCAATTAATTATGTACTTTCAAAAGCTGATTATATAAGCTATAGCGGAACGTGCGATGTGAAAAATAGTGATGTCAATATTTATTATCAGATGACGCTTACCGGAATAGACAAGGATATAGTTTCTAAGATAAAAGTATTTCCTAATCCTTCCAATGGAATTTTTAATATTGAAATGCAAGATTTATCAGAGCAAGTATTTGTTGTTAAAGTATATGATTTAGTAGGTAATTTAATTTTTATAGAAAACATTGATTATGGCAATTCTACTTTTGAAATAGATTTAACCGACAAATCAAAAGGGATATACATCTTATCCATTGAGTCTGGTAATGGATCGGCATTAAGTAAACGAATACTCATACAATAATATAAACTAAATAATTTTGAGGGGCTTTTTTGGATAGCCCCTTTTTTATGATATTTTTGCTTTTTTTATAAACTAATTTTAATAATATTTTTTAACACTCTAATC